>CAZTUZ010000053.1:0-14391 GCA_964617055.1 uncultured Thiothrix sp. | reverse complement strand
GTGAACAGCACGGTGAAATCTTCGCGTAGCGGTTCAACAGGTGCAGAACGTGGGGTTCAAACCTTCCGTACCGATGGCATTACCCCCGTGCTGAATGAAATTGGTGGGCGTAACCCCGTCGTGGCGGATGCAGCGGCAAACACCACGGGGCAGACGTTGAATACCACAACCTTTGTCTTGTCGGGTGGTGGGCAAGCGCAATCCGTGCAGCCTATTGGCGTGACGGGTACGAGTGTTGGGGGCGTGAATTTCGGTTTCAACTTCAGCACGATTGTGAATACCAATGACAGCGGGCAAGGGTCATTGCGCCAATTCATTCTCAATAGCAATTTATTGGCGCAAAGTGGTGTATCACAAGATTTACCTAGCAGTTTGAAAACCGAATACGGTGCGGGTAAAGAAGTTTCCATTTTCATGATTCCCAACACAGCATTGAGCAGTGGTGTGGCGATCTTTGCGCCCACCAGTACCTTACCCGCCAGCACCAAAAGTAATGTGGTCTTTGATGCGCGTACCCAAACCCTAAACATTGGTGATACCAATGCCGGAACAGTAGGGGAAACGTTCAGCGTTGGGGTCGACGGTTTAAGCGTTAAACCCGTGAATCGTCCTGAAATCGCGTTGGATTGTTCCAGTGTGCCAGCCATCAGTGGTGCGCCGGAATACTGCATGACCGTCAGTGGTGCGGGGGCGTATGTGCGCGGTTTTGCCTTTTACGGCGCGAATACGGGTTCACTCACCGAACCGAGTGCCGCTTTATTTGTTGCCAGTACAGGGAGTGCCAATATCAGCGGTAACGTGTTTGGTGCAATGGCAGACGGTTCAGAACCTGTGTGGTTAAAGCAAAATCGGCGCATGGGGTTAATGGTCGAAGGCAGTGCCGCTGTGGGGGAAAACTATTTCGCTTACAATGGTTACGGCGTAGCCTTCAGTGGCGCGAGTGCTATCAATTCCAGTTTCATTGCCAACCAAATGAATCACAATGGACCTAATTTGGAAAAAGACGCGCTGAATGGTTTAGAAGACGGTGATGCGTTAGCCATTTTTTCCGGTGCGGAAGTGGTTATCGTCGGCAACCACCTGCAAAACAGTCGCGGGCAGTCCAGCAACGGTAATAATGGTGGTAATGGTAATATCGACCACGGCAATTTGATCGAAGTAGCGGGTGCGGGCAAAGCCACCATTACCAATAACACCCTGAGCAATGGTTTTACCGCCAACGTGGGGATTTACAATGGTTCGCAAAATGTCACGGTGACGTATAACGTGATTACCGCTGCTCGCGGTACGGGTTCTTCGCCTACCGGAACGGGCGTATTGGTTAATCCCGAGGGAGCAACGCCTAGCGCGGTACTGATTAGCCGAAATAGCATTTACGCCAATAATGGTTTGGGGATTGACCTTGACCCAGGTAATCAGTCGCAAACGGGGAATCGGGTCACGAAAAACGATTCGCAAGACTCGGATCACGGGCCGAATGAATTATTGAATTTCCCATTCTTTACCGAAACCACGTTGCAATATGGCAAGTTGGTATTAGCAGGCTGTGCGCCCGCAGGTTCGACCATTGAATTGTTTGAGGCGGATGTTAGTGCAGGCGGTACGGATGCCGAAGGCGCGAATAAATTCGGTAATGCCAAAGACTACGGGGAAGGGCAATTCTACCTAACCAGTTTGGTGGAAGGTTCAAGTGGTGATACCGATAGCACCGAGTGCGGTCATCTTTCCGATTCTGATGGGAATAATAACCGTGGCATGGCAGCGTTCCACTTCCTGATCACGATTCCTAATAGCATTGTTGTGGGTGACAAACTCACCGCAACAGCCACTTTGGCTGGGATTGGTACGTCTGAATTTTCCTTGGTCAGTGATGGTGTGACAACAGTCACCTACGGCTTATCCGGTACGGTTTTTGAAGACGTGAACTACGGCGGTGGTGCAGGGCGTGCGTGGGGTACGGCAGGAACAGTCGGCATTAATGGTGTTACTGTTGAGTTGTACGATGCCAGCACGGGTATAGCAAAATTATCCACCACAACGGCTAATAGTAACGGGCAGGACGGACACTATACCTTTACAGGGGTTGGCGTGGGCGGTTATTACGTTCGGGTGGTAAATGGTACGGTGAAATCCACCCGTACAGGTGGGAAAACCACCGAAGTAGGGGTGCAAACGTTCCGTAGCAATGGTTCAACAGCAACGACGGCAGAAATCGGTGGGAAACACCCCGCGCGTGTGGATGCAGCGGCACAACAAGGAGCTTCCGTGCTGAATACCACCACCTTTATGTTCGATAAAGGGCCGCTCAACGGCTTGGCAGTGCAGAGCGTACAAAAGGTCGATGTTGGCGATAACGATGTGACAGGGGTGGACTTTGGGTTTAACTTCGACACCATTGTGAATACCAATGACGCAGGGCAGGGTTCATTGCGTCAAGCCATGTTGAATGCAAATTTGTTGGGCAATGACGCGAGTTTGGCACAAACAGCACTAACCGCTGGTAAAGAAAACATTTTGTGGCAACTCACTACAACAGATGCAAACTACAATGCGGTATACAACTACTGGAGCATTGTACTGAAGTCGGCATTGCCAAACGTAACCTCACCTTTGCAACTTAATGGCGCATTGCAAGCGGGTTTTGTGGACAAACCCGTGATTGAGCTAGTAGGCAACAATGCAGGCAATGGTGTGAATGGTATTACCTTAGCCGCAGGTAGTGATGGCAGTAGCCTTAAAGCACTGGCAATTAACCAATTTAACGGGGTTGGCGTTTATTTCAATGGCAGTAATAACCACACCTTACAAGCTAACTACATCGGTATTAGCCCGTCGGGGCAAGGTGCAAGTGGGAATAATGGTGGTGGGGTACGTTTGGATGCTTCCAGCGGTAACTTGATCGGTGGTACGGAAACCGCTAAAGGCAATCTCATTACCGCGAATACGGGGGCGGGTGTGGCAGTGCGTACCACCTCGAACCACAATAGCATTATGGGTAATAGTATCTATGGCAATAACAATGGTTTAGGGATTGATCTTAACGGAGATGGCGTAACCGCAAACGATACCAAAGACGTGGACACAGGGGCGAATGACTTGCTCAATTTCCCCGAAGTGAAAACGAACTCATTCGGTACAAACGGAACGCGCATTGTAACGTATGACTTTGATTTGGACGTTCCTGTTGGGAGTTATCGTGTGGAGTTTTTCGCCAATGATGCGCGTGATCCATCCGATTATGGTGAGGGGAAAACTTTCCTTGGCTATAAAACGATTGATCATAAAGGTACGGGATCAGCGAATTTTAAAGGCACATTCAATGCTAATCAAACTGTCGCAAGCGATACGCTGATTGCCGCAACCTTAACCGCGAAGTTATCGGAAGGCAGTTATGGTGCAACTTCGGAGTTTTCGGGCGTGAAAGCGGGCATTGATACCACCGTTTGTACCAGCCTGATCACGGGAACAGGGGCGAATATGATGGTAGATGAAAACATCAGCCCCATCAGTTTGTTAGAAGCTAAGGATACTAACGGTAATCCAATTACTTATGTGATCAGTGGTGGTGCAGATTCACACTTATTCCGCTTAACTGCACCTGTTAGTGGCGCAACGCTTGACTGTAGCACCTTGGAATTTGCGGACGACGATATTGTGATTACTAAATCGTTACCCGTAGGAACACGCGCTAGCAGCCAGATTCCTATTGGTGATTACGAAGTACCGCAAGATAGCAATCACGATAACGTTTACGACCTGCAAATTACCGCAACCGACGCGCAAGGGCAGAAATATGTACGCAATCTCAGCATTACCGTGCAAAACGTTAATGAAGCTCCCTTGATTACCAGTGCCGCAGCGGTCAATTTCACCGAAGACAGTACCGCCGTTGTCATGGATATTAACGCCCAAGATGAAGACGGCGACAAAGAAGGCAGTGGTTTGAGTTATCGCGTGAGTGGTGGCACGGATCAAGCCTTCTTTACGGTGGATGCAAGCAGCGGGGTACTGACATTTCGTGCTATACCCGATTACGACGCGCCGAATGATGCGGGCAAAAACAACACTTACGAAGTGGCGGTCAGCGTTACTGATAGCGAAGGTTTAAGCATCAGTAAAACCTTTAACATTACCGTGCTGAATAATACGGCGGATGATGGTGTGAAGGTCAAAGTTCGTGCCCTATTGCAAGGGGCGTATAACAGCAAAACCGATCTCATGGATACCACTTTGTTTGATGAGGGGTTTGTGCCAGATAACCAACCGTATGCGGTTGCACCGTTTAGTTATACAGGCACGGAAACCCTTAGCGATGTGGTGAAAGCCGCTACCGCTAATGACAAACCAGTGGATTGGGTATTAGTGGATTTACGCAGTAGTGCCAGTACGCTGGTGGCAACTCGTGCAGTGATCGTCCAAGCGGATGGGGATTTGGTGGATGCGCAAACGGGCAGTGATGTCTTGCACTTTGCTGGTATTACCGCTGGTAATTACTACGTGAGTGTACGCCACCGTAACCACCTCGCGGTGATTACCGCTAGCCCGTTGAGCCTGTTAGCCGATGCGAGCTTGGTGGACTTTAGCTTGACGGCAACGCCAGTCTTGGGTGATGAAGCGCGGCTGATTTCGGGTGGTTTAGCCTTACTGTGGGCAGGGGATATTAATGGCAATAATACCCTGACTGCCAGTGGCCCTAGCAATGATGTGACGCTCTTGTTAGGCAGTGTGTTGACCTCAGCGGATAATAGCAGTGCCAATACCAACTATGTCTTGCGTGGGTACTTAGCGACCGATGTGAACTTAGACGGTAAAGTCTTGTTCTCAGGACCGAGCAATGACGTGAGCGTGTTGATGGGCAATATTATTGTTCACCCACTCAATAGCGGATTTGCTGCCAACTACATTGTGCGTGGTGGTTTAAGCACGCAATAACGCGGTGGTGAACGCTGCGCTAGCGTGGCGTTATCACCAAATTGTCATGTAGCCGTCATTTTCCAGTCACGCGCTGCCACTAACCTGCCATGAACGAAGCTTAACGATGAGACATAGTTCATGGCAGGTCATTCCACGGCATTACACGACGCGGTTCACCAACACGCTCCCACCTCATTAATGGGAATGCAGCAGCGTTTATTTAGCTTTTGGTTTAATAGCTTTATCTACAACCAAATTTGGGAAGACCCTGCTGTTGATTTGCAAGCCCTAGCCATTACGCCGGAAAGCCGTATTCTGACCATTGCCTCGGGCGGCTGTAATGTTTTGAACTATCTCACCGAATCACCTGCACACATTACCGCGATTGATTTAAACCCGTATCACTTATCCTTAACGCGCCTGAAACTAGCGGCAATGAAACACTTGCCCGATCACGCCGCGTTTTATGACTTCTTTGGCTTTGCGGATCGTGAGGTCAATCTCGAACGTTATGAGCAACACATTCGCCCACAATTGGATGCCGAATTAGACCGTTTTTGGCAAGGGCGGAGTTTATTGGGGCAAAAGCGGATTCATATGTTCCGTGATGGTTTGTATCGCCACACGCGCTTTGGCTATTTCATGCGCTTCTTGCATTGGATTGCGCGACGCACCCATTACCAACCCGAAAAATTGTTACAAGCCACCAGTTTGTACGAACAAAAGGCCATTTTTCGCCAACACATTGCGCCATTTTTTGATAATGCCTTGGTGAAGTTTTTGGGCAAATTGCCGATGTCGGTATTCAGTTTGGGGATTCCACCACAGCAATACCAAGCCATGCGCGAACAAGGTAATTTGATCGAACAATACCGTGAACGGGTGGAGCGTTTGGCGTGTCAGTCGCCGATTCAGGACAATTACTTTGCATGGCAAGGGTTTAGTCATGGTTATGATCATGCCAAACGTCAAGCGATTCCGCCGTATTTGCAAGCGGATCATTACGAGCTGATTCGCTCGCAGTTGGGAAAGGTCGATACGCATTTGGGTTCGATGATTGAATTTCTCAAACAGCAGCCTGCGCATAGTTACGACCGCTTCGTATTTTTGGATGCGCAAGACTGGATGACCGACGCAGTGCTAACCGAGTTGTGGACAGAAATCGCCCGCGTTGGTAAAGCCGATACACGCATTATTTTCCGTACTGCGGCGGCGGAGTCGCCATTGGAAACCGCATTACCCGCCGCATTGCGGGAACAATTTGTTTACGAGGCGGAAACATCCGCCAAACTTTTCCAACAAGACCGCTCGGCAATCTACGGCGGCTTTCATTTATACCGTAAGGCAGTGGAATAAGGGCTATGGATGCAACACAGCAAATGGATAGGCAGTACCGTTATCAGCGGTATGTGTATGACTTTTCGCGTAAATACTACCTGCTTGGGCGCGATGCTTTGCTCAATGAAATGGAAGTCACAGCAGGGGAAACCGTATTAGAAATTGGGTGTGGTACGGCGCGTAACTTGGTAAAGCTGGCGTACCGTCACCCCAATGCGCGGTTATACGGCATGGATGCTTCTCATATGATGTTGGATACCGCGCGTGACAAGCTCAATGGTACGTTGTATGCGCGAAAAATTCGTTTACGCCAAGGTTTGGCGGATCAAATTACCCCGCAAGATTTTGGTTTAAGTGAACCGTTCGACCACATTGTATTTTCATATGTATTGTCAATGATTCCCAATTGGCAAGCTGCTTTGGAACATGCTTTATGCATCCTCAAACCGGGTGGTTATGTGCATGTGGTAGATTTCTCGGACCAACAAACCATGCCGCATTGGTTTCGTAATGCGTTATTGACATGGTTGGATTGGTTTCATGTGCATCCCGACCCACATGTGCCCGCGTATTTGACGCAATTAGCCAGCCGTTCTCAAGACCACTTGCGTATGCGCCATTTATCGGGGCGGTACGCTTTGTTGGCGCACTACCAGAAGGGGAGAGAACCCAATGACCATCAATCAGAACTTCCGCAAATACCGCAGTATTTGGATTTCTGACACCCATCTCGGCTCGCGTGGCTGTAAAGCCGAGTTTTTACTGGATTTCTTGCAACATAATAGTGCCGAACAGATGTATCTGGTCGGCGACATTATCGACGGTTGGGCATTGCGCAAACGTTGGTATTGGGATGAATTTCACGACCAAATTCTTCATTTACTCTTTGACCGAGCGCAACGTGGCACGACGATTACTTATGTCAGTGGCAATCACGACGAATTTATCCGCCCGTTTATTCATCATCAAATCACGGCGATTCGTTTGGAAGATGAAGTGATACACACCACGGCGGATGGGCGTAAGTTCCTTGTGCTGCACGGTGATCAATTCGATGGCGTGATGCAGTTTGCGCGATGGCTTGCCAAGCTGGGTGACTGGGCGTATGAGCGTTTGCTGGTATTGAATACCGCCTATAACCGTTTGCGGCGTTGGTTGGGGTATCCGTATTGGTCGATTTCCGCTTACCTGAAACATAAAACCAAATCAGCGGTGAATTTTATTTCCGCGTTTGAAGAAACGCTGGCTAAAGAAGCGAAAAAACGCCAGTTGGATGGTGTGATTTGCGGGCACATTCACCACGCTGAAATCCGCGAAATTGACGGGATTACCTATTGTAACGACGGCGATTGGGTGGAAAGCTGTTCCGCATTGGTGGAAGAATGGGATGGCAGTTTGCGCATTGTGCATTGGGCAGAACGCGCAGCTATGACGGCTACTGTGCCATTAGCAGAAGTTGTGACAGCATAAAAAAGGGAGTCTGGTAACAGACTCCCTTTCCTGTGTGTGGCACGACTGAATTATTTCAGTTCATCGCCTGACAGGGTTTTCAGTTCAGCCGCTGCCGTTGCTACTTCTTTGCGTTTCGCTTCAGGCATTGGGATGAAACCTTTATCAGCTAAGTAACCATCATCGCCCCATGCCGCTTCACTGGTAAATTCAGCAACAAATTCTTTGATGCCTTTTACCTGATCAACGTGCGCATTTTTCACATACATGAACAATGGACGTGAGACAGGGTAGCTGGCATCAGCGATGGTTTCAAAAGCTGGTGCAACACCAGCGATCTTAGAACCTTTTACTTTGTCGTTGTTTTGCTCTAAGAAGCTATAGCCAAAAATGCCAACAGCGTTCGGATTGGCTTCCAGTTTTTGTACGATCAGGTTGTCGTTCTCACCTGCTTCGACGTAAACACCATCTTCACGAATGGTTTGGCAAGCTGCTTTGTGTTCTTTTTCTTTGGCTTCAGCTTCGTCTTTTTTGCCCGCTTCTTTCAGTTTTTTCGCTTCGTCTTTGATAGCGTCTAATGGTGCGATGCCTTTACAGCCACCTTCCATGACCATTTCCGCGAACGCGTCGCGTGTACCAGAGGTTGGTGGTGGGCCTAATACTTCGATTTTGGTATCAGGCAGAGCTGCATTCACTTCTTTCCAGGTTTTGGCTGTGTTGTCGACCATTTCGCCCTTGTCGTTAGGAACTTTTTTCGCCAAAGCCATGAATAAATCTTTCAGCGTCAAGTCATAGTCTGCCGCGCTTTTGGCGTTGGCAATGGCGATGCCGTCGAAACCTACTTGGACTTCGGTGATTTTATCCACCCCGTTTTTGACACATGTTTCAAACTCGCTTTTTTTCATGCGGCGTGAAGCGTTGGCAACGTCTGGGGTATCAATGCCAGCACCAGAACAGAACAGTTTAATGCCACCACCTGTGCCTGTTGCTTCTACTTTCGGTGCTGGGTTGTTTGTTTTCTTCGCGAATTGTTCTGCAACAGAGGTTGAGAATGGATAAACGGTGGAAGAACCCACAATTTCAATGTTGTCACGAGCGTGCGCAACAGATGCGGTAAAAGCCAGACCTGCAACAACGGCGAGCGTCAGTTTCTTCATGTCACTATCTCCAAGATCAAACAAAGATCAAATTAATATCGAGTTGCTGCGTACTTTAAGCGGTTAGTATGACAGTTATGTTACAACCCCGAAATTTTTGGGTTGTGGAACTTTCCTCATGGGTCAGAAAGCCCTAACCTTTGTGGCAATCACAACAAGGAGAACCATCATGCAAACTCTGTGGAGTCAATGTCGCGCTGGATGGCGTTTGAATCGCTTGGTATTACATATCGTGGTTGGGGTGGTACTGACGGCATTCTTCGCGGGTTTATTGCGCCAAAGCGTGAATCAAGTATTTTTCCGCCGCTTAATAACGTGGTGGTTGAGGAGCGTGCCGCGTATTTTGGGTTTACAGGTGAAAACAGTCGGGCAGCCTGCTGCTGGTGTGTTAATGGTGGCGAATCATATTTCTTGGTTGGATATTCCACTGCTAGGAGGGGCAACAAACTTGCGCTTCTTATCCAAAAAGGAAGTACGAGATTGGCCAGTGATTGGTTGGTTGGCGGATCACGCCGGAACACTCTTTATCGAACGTGGTAAGGCGGGTGCAGCAGGTGAAGCCTCACACACCATCTTGCAAACGTTACGCACAGGTCATTCGGTATTACTGTTTCCTGAGGGGACGACTACCACAGGTGATGATTTGCGCACGTTTCATGCGCGGTTATTTGCGCCTGCGTTTGAAGCGTCAGTGGCCGTGCAACCCATTGCTATCCGTTATCCGGCAGCGAACGGTTTAACGCATCCATTAGTACCGTATGTGGGGGAACAGTCATTGATGAGTAATTTACGCGGTTTGTTAGGGGAAAATGGGTTGACGGCAGAAATCCATTTTCTACCGCCAATTTCCACCGAAGGTTTGGAGCGCAAGCGTGTTGCCGCGTATTGTGAACAGCAGATTCGTGCGGTGATTAAACCGTCAGATACAGCCTGAAAATGCGATTCACGCGGCTTGCAACGTCAACTCGCCACTGGAGAGGCGTTGCAAACTGCCTTGCACGAAATGACGGTGATAGCGAGTATTGAGGTTATTCACGTCCAGCAGAATGAAAATATCCGCGACGTTAAAATCAGGGTCTAAACACGGTTCACCCGCTACCCACGCACCTAGCTTTAAATAGGCTTTTAATAACGGTGGCATGTTGACCTTGCTGGCGGGTTGCGTAGGCAACAAACGTACTTTTGGTTTGACGCGCATGGTTTCGGGGGCAAGGTTGTGATGACGTGCCTCCTGCATGATAGCGGCGGCTTGTGCACCGCCGTCCTGCATACTGATGCTAGCGCAACCGAACAGGTAGTCGACACGGTGCATTTCCATGAATTGCGCTAATCCTAACCATAACATGCCGATGCCCGCGCCATTGCGAAAGTCGGGGTGAATGCAGGTACGCCCGATTTCAATCGCATTGCCGCGCAATTGTGGGAACAAACCGCGCAAATCAAATTCGTTTTCAGAATAGAAACTCCCAGCGCGGCGAGCATTGGCGGTGGTGAGAATGCGGGTTGAACCGACCACTTCATGGGTATCGGCTTGACGCACTAGCAAATGGTGGCAGAAATCATCGTAATAATCGCGGTCGATGCCTTCACTAGCACTTTCGAGCTGCGCTCCTTGTTCTTTGGCAAAGATGTCGTAACGCAAGCGTTGTGAGGCATAAATGTCGTCCGCTGTTGCGGCTAATTCCACCCGTAGCAAGGGTGTATGAGGTCGTAAATCGGTATGAGAATGTCGGGTCGCAGCAGTCATGGATACACTCCTTCAGTTTACCCAGACAGCTTAAAAAGCCCGTGTGACACGGGCATGACAGTAATTTTGCAGTGCGGTTACAGTTTAACAGCTTGATTACAAAAAGATTAAAGTAGCTTAATCTTCTGGCGAAAAGCGGTAGCCAGCACCACGCACGGTTTGAATGTAGTGATCAAATCCGTAAGGTGATAAGGTTTTGCGTAGACGCAGAATATGCACATCAACCGTGCGTTCTTCCACATACACATTGCGCCCCCATGCGTTGTCGAGCAATTGTTCGCGGCTGTAAACGCGGTCAGGATGCTGCATAAAAAATTTCAACAGGCGAAATTCCGTGGGGCCAAATTCCAACTCTTCGCCATTAGCAGTGACGCGATGGCTTAACACATCCAAATTCAACCCCGCAAAGGATAAGGATTCCTGCGGTGGTGATGTGTGGGTACGGCGCAATACGGCTTGAACACGCGCGATTAATTCCGCAGGTGAAAACGGTTTACTAATGTAATCATCAATTCCCGCTTTAAAGCCCGCAATTTTATCTTTTTCCTCACTACGCGCGGTCAACATAATTACGGGAATATCTTGAGTATTACTGTCACGTTGTAAGCGACGCACAATTTCCAAGCCACTAATACCAGGTAACATCCAATCCATTAAAATTAACTGGGGGCGTTTGCGTTCAATCTCAGTGTAAACCTGCTCGGCATTGGCAGCTTCACTGAGTTCGAAGCCAGCGCGTTCTAAAGCCAATGCCACCATTTTGCGAATGGGTTGTTCATCTTCAACAATCAGAATGTTGCTCATGGTTAAACCTGCGTGAATGTCTCGTCTGTGCAGGCATTAAAACCAAAAACTGTGTCAGTTCTGTGACAAATTCATCAAAACGCAAACTATACCTTAAGCGGTGTGACAAGCTGAATGGATTTTAATCCGCGCGGGTGGTCGGTTGGGTTAAAATCACAGCAACGGCATGGTTAGGCATCGTCTGTTGATAAATTGCTAACATTTCCAGTAAGCCAACCAACGCGGCATTGTAGTCAATCGCGTATTCGTTCACAGAATAAGCACGCGGGTTATCCACATAGCTCATAACACCTTTATTTTTGGGGGCGATATTATCTTGGGCAAGTACGTTTGCGCCGCCGACCAACAGCCCAGGAATGGTGCGGCGAATGGCAGAGCCAAACAAATGCACGGGCGTTTTGACGGATTGTGTTCCAACCTGACTGACAAAAGAGAAAGCTAATGGATTACGCCCCAACAGAAAATCAATTTGGTGCAAGGCTGCGGTGTAATAGGTGGGGTCTTTGGTAAAGTACCAAGCATGTAACAAATTAATTCCTTCTTCTGCCAACATTTTATTTGAACCCCAGACAAAACGCTGGTTTGCCATGCGTAATGGGCATTGTTGTGTTTGGGTAAGAACAGCGCGAGCATGATCCAGTAAACGCCCTTTAATCACACCGCGTAGGGATAATAAGTCATTCGACTTATCGAACATTAACAAATGCCACAATGATAAGGATGAAGGGTCTTTCCACTCGAATAAATGATAAGGGGCATCGACAGCGTGCTGTTGGATAAAGTCGCGGTAGGTCTTTTGCTTGGTCGTTAGGTATAACTCAATCGCAGCGGCAAGACGGTCATCATCATCAAACTCCAAGGTTGTTTCGGTATCGGTATCCGAAGCTAAATATTTCCCCGAACCACCGTCATCCTCGGCTTGCCAATCCACGGTCATGTTGGGGTGTTTTTCCAACCACGCCCACGCATTTTCCGCCGCGACTTGGTAACGTTTGGCATCGTTGGGGCTAATGTCGCGGAATGCCCGTGCTGCTAATGCCATACTCGCCGCAAATTTGCCTGTTTCAGGGCTGGAAATACCGAAAATGTATTGTTGGGCAGTGTCTTCTTCCGGCTTGCGTTCGCTGACCCATTTCAGCCCTGACACTTTGCGGTATACTGCACCATCCATGCGCTGCATTTTTAGCATCCAATCCAATTCGTAAGCCACTTCATCCAGCAAATCGGGTTTGCCATTCCCTGATTCGGGGATCGATAAATCACCATCCCGATAACGTTCGGGCTGCATGACATACAAACTCAGCAAGCGATTTACCGTGACCGCAGCGGTTGCCATGTAACGCCCGTAATCCCCCGCATCGTGCCAACCGCCACTAGCATTGTGCGGATCATCCGCTTTATTGAGACCATCACTACGCGCAAAAACGGCCTTATTGGTATGACAAGCCTCATGAGCCAATTGGGTAATGCTATCGCGCAATGTTACGCCACAACGTTGCAGGTAATAACTGCGTAGTAGTAACCAAACGCTGGATTCGTAAACGTCCTCTCCAATGGAAAAAGTCGCGGATTGCACTTCATTTTGGCGTAAAAAATACTGCCCCGGAATTTGAATGGCAGAAAAATCCAACCACTGAATTGCGACTCCATCACGAGTTTGCTGCGTAGAAGCGGCGGTAAATGTTTTTAGTACCATACCCGTGTTAGCCTGCACCAACTCAACAGCCGTTGCAGCATGTGGATATACCAACATCGCGTGTTTGGGCGCGTGTGTCATATAGCCTACCTGATTGACTGCAATGCGTGTCGGCTCAAGCCCTTGTGCTGGTACGGAGCTGGGCAGACTAGCATCAAAATCCATCTTAAAAGCCGCAGCATTTACACTGTACAAATACAAAATCAAACCCAAAATTCGCAACGATTGAGTACGGTACATGCACGGTGATCCTTATAGCGAAGCGTTTGTTTTTAATAAGTTAAATCTATTAACATTTACTCAGCATACTAAATCAACAAGGTTAAAAAAAGGTTGGTGCAAAGGTTAATTTATGATGAGGATTAATCTTTGTTAGAATGCAAAGACCACACATGAAACAGGGCTAATCCCATGATCAAACCTTTCCAGTTACCGAATGGTCAAACCATTTACGTTGAAGTCGAAGACACCGAGATTCAAACCGTACCCGCTCCGCGCCAAATGCCCAGCGATTTGCCGCTGGGTGCAGAACCCACCAGCGTCATGGATGACTTGATTGTTGGCAGTAAGCTGCTGCAAGAAACCATTGCAGGTACAGCGCAAAGCGTTTACGACAGTTTGAAAAACCTACAACCTGACGAATGGTCGGTGGAACTCAATATCGGTTTGAAAGGCAAAGCCACGATTATTCCGGTATTGGTGAGTAGCGAAGGCGAAGGCAGCATTAAAATCACGGCGAAGTGGAAAAAAGCATAAGCCGTGCGATTTCCGCGATAACCCTTTAAGCAGCGGGGTGAAACATGAGCACAGAACTGGCTTTCGTGCGGGTATTTAACGGCAATCCCGACCACGGCGGACGCTTTGAAGGCACGGCTTTTTTCATTGGTGAGCAACAATTGCTAACCGCTAGGCATGTGTTAGACAGTTGCCCCAATGGGGTGTTTTTGCGCGTGCCAGACGGTGGCGTATTGGCGGTTGAAACCTCGCAAATGCAACGCTTTGAACGCGATATTGCCACCATCCACTTGCCGAGAGCCTTTCCCATTGCCCCGCTGTTATTGGCGCAATCTCCACCAAAGTTGCAAGATTCAGTGATGCTGTGTGGTTTCCTTGATGCGCAACAATCCTTACACCAACGCCGGACGCACATTAGTGGTTATGTGAATGTGCAGCACACTTGGAACATTGCCGATGGTGTGAAAGCAGGCATGAGCGGCGGCGCGGTGCTGCGTGGTGGCGAATTGGTCGGGCTGATTCAAGCGCGGGATGAAGAAAGCAAAGCGATT
>CAZTUZ010000052.1:0-14402 GCA_964617055.1 uncultured Thiothrix sp. | reverse complement strand
GAAACCCAAGCAGCTCTAGCACAACAGATTCAAATGATGCAATATTCCCAACGATAAGCCATCGAAGCACAAAGCAAGGCAGTAGATAGTACAGCCACCAGCATTACGCTCATTCCCACCGACCAACAAGACACCGTTGCCAAACTGCCCTGCACCGTTGTGCAGTTAAAAGTCGACACACAAGTACAACGTGAAATCTGCCAAGCCAAAGCAGATGCCATTCCCCAAGACGACTTACAAACATTGGTCGCAATGTTCAGCTTCTTAGACAAAATTGCGGCTTCATCCGCCACCGCCCAGGGAAAACAACCACCCGCCGAAGGTACAGCAATGTTGCATAAAGCAGGGCTGGCACTTCGTATTAAAGCCACCAGCGCAAACAACTATCACAACGAACTCACCGAGTGGGACACAACAACACAATTAGATGCAGAACAGTTTACACTCCCTGCGGATTTCCGTAAGTTTGAGCCTAGCATCAAAGATGCGCCTCCCAAACAACCCATAATCATCAACCCGAACGCGCGTAAGTAAGCTCACAATGGCACATATTAGTCGTAACGCTTTTGTCCCCTACAGCCCAGAACAGATGTATCAACTCGTGGATGGCATTGCCTTGTATCCACAATTTCTACCGTGGTGCAAAAGTGCCGTAGAACACGCCCGCGACCTTGATCAAGTCAGAGCCAGTATCGAAATCGCTAAAGGCGCAATGAATAAAAGCTTTACGACCTTGAATCGCCTACAAAAAAATAAGACCATCGAAATGCGTCTGATTGATGGCCCATTCAAGCATTTACACGGATTTTGGCGATTTGATGAACTCAAACCCGGCACTTGCAAGGTTTCCTTAGATTTGGATTTTGAATTTTCCAACAAACTACTTAGCCTTGCGATTGGCCCAATATTCAACCAAGTCGCCAATACATTGGTGGATTCTTTTGTCGAAAGAGCGAAAAAAGTTTATGGCAAGTAATCAAACAAATGCGAACGACACATTGCACATTGAAGTGATTTACCCGCTACCTCATGAGCAAATCCTTCTTAGTACACAAGTACCCGCTGGCGCATCCGTGCGCGATGGCATCCTTGCATCTGGGGTATTAGCCCGCTACCCTGAATTGAACATCGATACCGTAACCGCTGGTATTTTCGGCAAAGTCACTAAACTCACCGAACCCTTACGCGAACGTGATCGGATTGAGATTTACCGTCCGTTAATTGCTGACCCCAAGGCTGTGCGTAAACAACGAGCCGCCGAAGGCAAGCGCATGAAAAAAGGTGGCGGAGACGCTGAGGGCGAATAAACACTCACCCACGATAGTTATTATTGTGCCGTATTAGGAACTGCGTCACGGCGTACATCACGCACGATGCCATTTTGGAAAAAGACCGTGACACCATTACGTTCAGTTTTACCAGAGGACAAGCGGCGTAAGAATACATAATCCCAACGATCTTTGTGGAAATCGTCCACCAACAACGGCGTACCCAATACCGACTGCACTTGCGCGGCATTCATTCCCGGCTTGACCAGCGCAAGCTCTTGATCTGTGATGTAATTGCCTTGTTGGACTTCCATCCGATACATGCTACACCCGCCTGACAACAATACGCTAACTGCAAAGGAAAATGAAACGAGATGCTTTATCATGTTAATCTAAGCCATTCAAAGTAAACAACGCGCATCATGATAGACCATTCATAACGGAGAATGCAGCAGTGGAAGAGCAGGATATCAAACGTGTCGGATTAAAGGTCACGCAGCCGCGTTTAAAAATCCTTGATTTATTAGCGAATGCGAAACAACACCATTTAAGTGCCGAAGACATTTACAAAACACTGCTCAATAACGGCGAGGAAATTGGTTTAGCCACCGTCTACCGCGTATTGACACAATTTGAAGCGGCTGGTTTGGTCAATCGCCACCATTTTGAGGGTGGGCAAGCCGTGTTTGAACTAGCTCGCGACGAACACCACGACCACATGGTCTGCATGAGAACAGGTAAAGTGCTTGAGTTTTATGATGATGTCATCGAGCAACGCCAACAAGAAATCGCCAGAAGCCACAACTTCCGCATTACCGGACATTCCTTAATCTTGTATGGTGAATTTCTTGACGAAAACGCCGAAAAAGCATGAATGACTTTTGCATTTATCAAGCAGAACGGTATAATCGCGCGTTTTACTCAACCGTGGATTTGAGATAGAGATTTATGCCAAGTGTAAAAGTACGCGATACCGAACCTTTTGAAGTTGCCCTGCGCCGTTTTAAGCGCACTTGTGAGAAAGCTGGCGTTGTTGCTGAAGTTCGCAGCCGTGAGTTCTACGAAAAACCAACCTCCGTGCGCAAGCGTATGCGTGCTGCTGCGGTTAAGCGCAACCTGAAACGCATTTCTCGTGATCTGAACCGTCGCGTTCGCCTGTACTAATTTCCGTACAAGAACCCAGATTAGGATAATCAAGCGAGTAGCATCGATGCGATAACACTCGCTTCGCTTTTGTGGTCGACATTACCAAGCTTGCTGAACCGGAGTGCTGCTATGACTGAACTCAAAAATGATCGCTTTCTTCGTGCACTCTTAAAGCAACCTGTTGATACCACACCGATTTGGATCATGCGTCAGGCGGGGCGTTATCTGCCTGAATACCGTGCCACCCGCGCTCGTGCGGGTAGCTTCATGGATTTGTGTAAGAATCCAGAATTGGCTTGTGAAGTCACCCTGCAACCCTTAGAGCGTTATGCTTTGGATGCAGCGATTCTGTTTTCTGACATTCTTACTGTTCCCGATGCAATGGGTTTAGGCCTGTACTTTGCCGAAGGCGAAGGCCCACGCTTTACCAACCCTGTACGCACCCGCGCTGATATTGAAAAGATCGGCATCCCTGACCCTGAAGGTGAATTACGTTATGTAATGGATGCAGTCCGCACCATTCGCCGTGATTTGCAAGGTCGTGTGCCATTGATTGGTTTCACGGGTAGCCCGTGGACATTAGCCACTTACATGGTCGAAGGTGGCTCGAGCAAAGAGTTTGCCAAAGTCAAAGGCATGTTGTACAGCGACCCAGCTTCCATGCACTTGCTGTTGGACAAACTCGCAGACAGCATCATTTTGTACCTGAATGCACAAATCGCGGCGGGTGCACAAGCGGCAATGATCTTTGATACTTGGGGCGGCACGTTGACCCCATCCACCTACCGCGAGTTTTCCCTGCGTTACATGCAAAAAATCGTTAATGGTGTGACCCGCGAAAATGACGGACGGCGTGTGCCTGTGATTTTATTCACCAAAGGCGGTGCGCAATGGCTCGAACCAATGGCAGAAACAGGCTGTGACGGTTTGGGTTTAGACTGGACGATTAACATTGCCGAAGCTCGCCAACGCGTGGGCGATAAAGTCGCGCTGCAAGGTAACATGGACCCTTGCGTGCTGTATGCCACACCTGAAGTCATCCGCGAAAATGTGGCGAATATCCTCGCCAGTTACGGGCAAGGCTCAGGGCATGTCTTCAACTTAGGGCATGGCATCCACCAATACGTCAATCCTGAAAACGTATCGGTGCTGGTCGACGCGGTACACGAACTCGGTCGCCTATACCACCAGTAATGCCTAACGCATTAATTCTGCGCCAATAATGCGGCGACTTTCTTGCGGTCAGCACGTTTGGCCGCCTTTCCGGTAATGGGGCTAATCGGTGCGCCCGCGAACCGATCGTCATACGGAAAGATCATCAACTCCACCTCTACATCATCCACATAAAAACGCAGTAATGGGAAGTACTCCGGCTTTTTACTACCGAATCGCACTTTGCGATCTGCGGTTTGAAAAGGAATCCGCTGATCTTCTAAGTAAAACATAACCTCTTCTGCACTATCCGCTGCCAAATGCAGGGTAACAGCGGAATGCACACTGCTTGTTCCATCCAAAGCCGCTCCGGTAAGGTATGGATTGTATGCTTGCAAAAACTCCATTGCTTCCAATGCCACTTCACGATGCTGGCGTAACAAAATAGGCTGAGTTTCAGCATCGAATAAGCGGATACGTTGGTGAATCGCGCCTTCGATTTCCTCATTGGTTGGCTGTGCAACGCTTTGTGCCCCCAGCCCGAACTGTTCGGCAGCGCGTAATTTCGCAATGCGGTAATCACGATAACCTTCTTCATAAATCAAGCGAGCCGCCTCCTCCGCAACCAAGGCACGGAGTTCGTCTGGTGTATTACGCATAAATTATTCGTTTCCGCATTGGTTTAGAAGATTTGTTCTGGAATCTCCACTCGCTCAGGTTTACGCGGCGCGGGGGCTGCTGGTTGCTGCTGCTGTCCACCGCCTGCATGATTAGGCTGACGACGTGGGGCTAAGTCCTGTTCACGTTGATATTGGAAACCACCTTGCGCACCATTTTGACGACGCTCTCCCGCTTCTGCTGGATTCGACCCTTCCGACTTACCTGGTAAAGCTAAATCCGCTTCTTTTACGTTGGCTGGTTTATCCCATTCTTTTGATGGTGTTCCTTCCAGCACACGGTGCATGAAATCAATCCACATTGGCAATGCCACATTCGTAGCCGTTTCACCCTCGCCTAATTCTGACATATCATCAAAACCCACCCAACTGACAGCCACGGTTGTTGGGGTAAAACCACAGAACCACGCATCTTTCTGATCATTTGTCGTCCCCGTTTTCCCCGCAATGTCTTTACGGCTTAATGCACGGCTGGCACGAGCGGCTGTCCCAAATTGCGTCACACCCTGTAACATGCTTACGATCTGATAATGGGTACGGCTATCCAAAATGCGCTTAGCTGCCGGATATTCCCCTACCTTCATGTCTTCGGGCTTAGGTACATGATTCAATGTTTCCCAAATAGGGGCAGCAGTATCGGCATCTTTTTTCGTTTCTGTGGATTTTGTTTTATCCTGAGCGTCTTTTTCGCTTTTGCTCTTGGCCTCGCTAACCGCACAAACAGCAACATCATCCCCACACACATGGGCAGGTTTCGCTTCAAACAGTAATTTGCCTGTACTATCCTCAATGCGTGTCACAAAATACGGATCAACGCGGAAACCACCATTAGCAAACGTGGCATAAGCCCCAGCCATTTGCATTGGTGTGGTCATTGCAGTCCCTAAAGCAAGCGTGAGATTTGGGGGCAAGTTTTCCCGACTAAAGCCAAATTGGGTGGCAAAATCAATGGCATAGTTAATGCCAATACTGCGCAATAGGCGAATCGATACTAGGTTACGCGACTTAGCCAAGGCTTCGCGTAATGTAGTAGGGCCGATATAGCTCCCACCGAAATTTTCAGGCTTCCAGTTACTTCCTGGAATCGTAATGGGTGCATCGTTGACAATACTGGCTGGCGTAAAACCTTTTGCCAATGCCGCAGCATACACAATCGGTTTGAAACTTGACCCAGGCTGACGCACTGCCTGCGTTGCGCGGTTAAACTTGGAGTGGTAGAAATCGAACCCCCCCATAACCGCACGCACTGCACCATCTTTTGGATCAAGCGAAATCAATGCCCCGCCGACGGCTGGTACTTGTGATAAAACCCATGTGTTTTTTTCTGCATCGGTTTGACGTACCCGTACCACATCGCCACGTTTCAAAACATCTTTCACACGACCTGGCGCACCGCCACGACGATCTTCGGACTTAAATGGACGCGCCCAACGCACTGCTTCTAGGTTCAAGGTAATGCGCGTCTCACCCACTAGTAATTCAGCAGAATCAGCACCAGCACTCAGCACCAAGGCGGGTTGCAAATCACCAAATGCAGGATAACTGTACAACTTGTCGCGCTGTTCTTCTTCGTTTTTGAAATCCCCCAAGTCCAGATGATCTTCCGCACCACGATAGCCGTGACGACGATCATAGGACAGTAACGATAGGTGTAATGCCTTTTCCGCTTCGGCTTGTTGTTTAGAGTCCAATGTTGTGTAAACGTGATAGCCTTGTGTGTAGGCATTCACTTCACCAAATCGCTTTACGATGTCTGCCCGTACCATTTCCGCTAAGTAAGGCGCACTGGTTTCAATTTCGGTTTTGTGTACCTGCGCCGTATTCGGTTCAGCCAGCGCAGTTTTATATTGCTCGGGTGTAATATGCCCGAACTCAAACATGCGTTTAAGAATATAATCGCGGCGAATCATCGCCCGTTGAGGATTAGCAATAGGGTTATAACGTGATGGTGCTTTGGGTAAACCTGCAATCATTGCAGATTGCGCCAACGTTAATTGATCCAAAGATTTACCGTAATACGTTTCTGCCGCTGCTGCAATGCCATACGCACGATTTCCCAAGTAAATTTTATTAAGGTAAATTTCGAGGATTTCCTCTTTACTGAGTTTCTGCTCTAGTTTAATCGCAAGTAAGCTTTCTTTGATTTTACGACTAACGGTCTTTTCGGAATCCAAAAAGGCATTCCGAGCCAACTGCATGGTGATGGTACTCGCCCCTTGACTGGCTGATCCGGTTGAGGCGACATTGTAGATGGCTCGTGCTATCCCTTTAAAATCAACGCCTTGATGCTCATAGAAACGCGCATCTTCAATATCAATAAACGCTTGTTTTAGAATAGGGGGGACTTGATCCAACTTGACTGGACGACTGCGTTTTTCACCGTATTCCGCGACCAGCTCATTGTCCCGCGTGTAGATACGCAATGGTACTTGAATCTCAATTTTGCGTAGGTCTTCATCGTTTGGCAACTGGCTAGAAAAGTGTGAATACACACCAAATAACCCCAATGCACCCAACGTTAAAAGCGCGAAAAACGCTCCTAACAGAATCTGAATTAGTTTAATAATTAAACGCATGACTATAATTTAAGCCAAACCAAGTAAGTATGGTAATATTCCCGTTGCAACAGGTCGCTGTTGCCGCCCCTAGGATAGTACAGGATACGCACGAACAACGCCGATTATGTCGCGTAATGATCGCATTTTGTTCGTTTCGACGTTATTCCCGTTTATCTGAAAACGTGTTCGCTGAGATGGGCAGAGTAGACTATTTTGTAGTTCAACGCTACCATTGAAGAAAGAATAGGTTAAAAAAACATTACTTACCGTACTTTAATAATAACAATAACCTCGGAATTGCCTGTGTTTTCATTTTATCCCCGAAAAGAAAGCCTGTTAGGCTTAGACATTAGCTCTTCCGCTGTCAAACTGGTGGAAATGACCCGTAAAGGTCGCGATTACCGGATTGAAAGCTATGCGGTTGCCCCTCTGCCGGAAGGTGTTTCCAATGAAAAAGATATTGTTGAGCCAGAACCAATTGGCGAGGCTATCCGACGCGCTTTAAAAGACAGCCGCACCCGCTTAAAAAATTGTGCGGTAGCGATTCCAACCTCAATGGCTATCAGTAAAATTATTACCATGCCCGCTTCTATTCCCCCTGCCGAAATGGAAGCGCAAATGGCAATGGAAGCCGAGCAACACATTCCCTACCCCATGAATGAAGTCAATTATGACTTTGAAGTATTAGGCCCGTCGGCAAATGCACCCGAAGCGGTGGATGTTTTATTAGCTGCCACTCGATCCGAAAATGTCGAAGTACGCGTTGCTGCTGCTGAAATGGCAGGACTAACCGTCGACATCGTTGATACAGAAACACATGCCCTAGAAAAGGTTTTACGCCACCTAACAAATGAACTCGAACAACACGATTCGTTAGCGATTGTTGATTTTGGCGCAACCATGACAGGTATCAGCGTGTTTGAACAAAGCCGCCTGACCTTTTCGCGAGAACAGGTATTTGGCGGTAGACAATTAACCGAAGAAATCATGCACCGCTACGGTTTGTCTTGGCAGGAAGCAGGACTGGCCAAGAAAGAAGGCAATCTACCTGAAAACTACGTTTCAGAAGTATTAGAACCCTTCAAAGACAGCATGGTGCGCCAATTACATCGGTTTTTGCAATTTTATTACGCCTCGAGTCAACGTGACAGCGTGGCACAAATTCTGATTTGTGGCGGATGCGCACGGATTCCAGGCGTTGATGAGCAAATCCAAGCGGTTATTGGTATTCCTGTGCGCGTGATTAATCCATTTACCCGCGTCGCCCTAGGCCCTAGAGTCAGCCCCGTGCGTTTTACCAATGACATGCAAGCTCTGTTAATTTCAGCAGGCTTATCGTTACGGGGGTTGGAGTAATGGCTGGCTTAAACCTTCTGCCGTGGCGGGAGAAAGAACGCGAACAAAAAAAGAAACAGTTCTTCACCTTGATTGGTGCGTGTGCAGGTCTTGCTGTACTGGTGGTATTTCTTGCCCATTTGTACATGCAGTCTGCCATCACTTACCAAGAAGAACGCAACACCTTATTAAATAAGGAAATCGCCCAACTCGATAAACAAATCGACGAAATCAAACAGCTTGATAGTACTCGCCAAGCCTTATTGGATCGGATGCAAATCATCGAGAATCTGCAAGGTACACGCCCTGCTATCGTTCACCTGTTTGATGAATTAGTCACAGCGATGCCCAAAGGCATGTACTTGACTCATTTTAAACAAGAAAGCACAACCGTGCGTTTGGAAGGCAAAGCTGAATCCTACGCACGAGTTTCCAGCTTTATGAATCGTTTGGATGCCTCTCCTTGGCTTAATTCATCCAACCTCAACATTATTACCACCGACGCAAAAGCCAAAGAACAAGATAAAGATTTGTTGCTGCGTGACTTTAAACTCGATGTAACACAATTGCTAAAAGAAGGTGGTGATGCAGAACCAGCCACCGATACTCCCCCTACAAAGTCCACACCATTAGGCAATAAACCACAAGGGGGTAAGTCATGAATATTAATGATCTCAATAACCTAGCCGACGATCCAGGCAGTGTAGCATGGTCGGTTAAAAGCATCGCTATTGCGTGCGTCATGGGGTTTATTTTATTTATTGGCTACAAACTGGTGATTACTGACGAAATCTCCAGCCTCGAAAGCGTGGAACTCAAAGAAAACGAATTACGCAGCACATTTGAAACCAAACAAAAACGTGCCAGCCAACTGCCACAATACAAAACTCAATTGGAAGAAATGCAGCGTTCATTCGGTGTATTGCTGCGTCAACTCCCTAGCGACACAGAAATCCCCGGTCTGATTTTGGATATTTCTGAAAAAGGCTTATCCAACGGCCTGGAACTGGAATTGTTTGAACCACGCGATGAAACCAATCAAGAGTTTTACGCAGAAAAACCCATTAAAATCATTGCTAAAGGAAGTTATCGCGAACTAGCCACCTTTATCAGCGATATTGCAGGCTTATCACGCATTGTCACCATTGGTGAAATCGAACTCAAACCTGAAGAAAAAACAGCACGTTTGCGGATGGAAGCCACCATCAAAACGTATCGTTATCTGGACGAAAATAGTGGCGGCGATACCCCAACCTCCCCTGCCAACAACAAAGTGACAAATACAGCACCCAATAACAAACCCTCGACTGCCACACCTGCGGCCAGCGCAGACAACAAGGGAGGTCGCAAAGGATGAAAACCGTTGTATCCGCTCGCCATTTTGTATTGGGCGTAACATTCCCTTTGTTATTAAGCGCGTGTAATCAAGATATGTCGGATTTGGAAAGTTACATCAATACGACTAAGGGACGACCGTCCGCACCAATTGAGCCAATTCCAGACATAAAACCCTATGTGCGCTTTGTTTATCCAGGGCATGAGGTTGATCCTTTCGATTCCAAAATCCTCGCCCCCGATGTCAATGCAGAAGTGGGAACAACCATTACCCCAGACCCAAACCGCGCCCCAGAGTTTTTAGAGAGCTTCCCGTTGGATAGCTTGCGCATGGTTGGAACATTGAACCAAAACAATGAGTTGTGGGCATTATTACGCGCTCCTGATGGGGCAGTACACCGCGTTAAAGCCGGAAACTACATCGGTAAAAACTACGGCAAAATCACCAAAGTCGAAGAGACCCGCGTCACCCTAATGGAAATTATTGAGAACGGGTTTGGTGGCTATAAAGAACGCGAAAACATGATTGCCCTATCCGACCCAGCTCAAGAGAAAAAACCATAAGATGGCTATTTCCAACGCGATTTGATTGAAGGATTTGCGACCAATGAAAACAATAAAGCAAAGTGTAGCCTTGGCAGTCCTTAGCATGTACTTGCCTCATGTTGGTTTAGTACTTGCGGCAGGTGATCCGGCACAAGACACAGCGCAGCAATTTAGCCGTAGTAGCAAAGCAGTTGCCGATACCACCAGCGACAAGTCGAGCAAAGCCGCCACCAAAACCACGGCAACCAGCAGTGATAAACACAGCAACGAGAAAATTGCCTTACCCGAAATTCCTGTGCCACCACCGCTGAACCCCAGCTATGCATGGTATGGTGACAACGCCAACACTACCAAAGTGGAGGCCAGTGTTAAGCCCACGACAAATAAGCCAGCCCCAGCACAACCTGCTACCAATAACACCGCCAAAATAGCCACGGCTGCGGCTGCTACGGCTGTCACATCGGCTGCGGCAACACCAGCCCCCAGCATTGTTAGCGATGCGATGTTACAAAATGTGGATTTCCGGCGTGAAGCTGACGGTGGCGCACGCTTGGTCATTGGCCTGCCCTCTGCAAACACTAAAGTTAATGAGGACAAACGTGGCAATACCCTCACCATTGCCTTGGCCGATGTGGATACTCCCAGCCATTTGCAAAAGCGCATGGACGTGATGGACTTTGGCACACCGATTCGTTCTGTTGATGTTGAACAGCGCGACATGGGTAGCCGTATCCAAGTCACAGGAAGCGAAGGGTTTGATTACGATTCGCAACGGAATGGCAGCGAGCTAACCATTTACATCAAAAAACGCAAAGCCAAACCCGAAGAACAACTCAATCTCGCACAACAACAGAAGAAAAACTTCACAGGTGATAAACTATCACTCAATTTCCAAGACATTGAAGTACGAGCGGTTCTGCAACTATTGGCGGACTTTACTAACAAGAATATTGTGGTCAGCGATACTGTACAGGGCAATATCACCGTACGCTTAAAAGACGTACCGTGGGACCAAGCGCTGGACATTGTTTTAGAATCCAAAAACTTGTCCATGCGTGAAAATGGCAACGTCATTTGGGTCGCACCAACCGCTGAGTTAGAAGCAAAAGACAAGCAAGAGCTAGAAGCACTCAAGGCCAAACAAGAGCTTGAACCATTAGTCACCGAATACATGGCAATCAACTTTGCAAAAGCCACGGATTTAGTCGCATTGATCGAAAAATCCAAAGACAGCGGTGACAAGGAAAAACGCTCGTTACTGTCAAATCGCGGTAAAGTGTCCGTCGATGAACGTACCAATACGTTGCTCATCCAAGAAACCGCAAGCCAAATTAATGCCATTCGGGAACTGGTCAAAGCCTTGGACGTACCTATCCAACAAGTGTTGATCGAATCCCGCATTGTTACAGCCAGTGATGAATTTGGTAAAGAACTCGGCGCAAAATTTGGCGTAACCCCAATGTGGAATAACAGTGGCAGTACGGGCATTGCCTCAGGTACATTAGGCGAATCCACCGACGACTATTTCACCAGTTTGGCAGAAGCAGCTAATGATTCCACAGGAAAAACCCTCGTAAAAATTCCAGGATTAAGTGACCGCCTGAGTGTGAACCTACCTGTTACAGGTGCGGCTGGCAGTTTTGGCTTCTCGGTTTTAACCAAAGACTTCATGGTGGATTTGGAACTGTCTGCACTACAGGCAGAAAGTCGCGGTGAAATCATCTCCACCCCGAAAGTCATTACCTCCAATCAAACCAAAGCCTTGATTGAGCAAGGTGTGGAAATCCCCTATCAACAAGCCTCTTCCAGCGGCGCAACCAATATCGCCTTCAAAAAAGCCGTATTGAGTATGGAAGTAACCCCGCAAATTACCCCTGATGAACACATTCTAATGGATTTGAAAGTGAATCAGGATACCGTCGGCAGCGTATACAGTGGGATTCCGAGCATTAACACGCGAGAAATCCAAACCAAAGTCATGGTCGAAAATGGACAAACTATCGTATTAGGCGGTGTGCACGAAGAGGAAAACATCAAGGGCACAACCAAAGTTCCCGTATTGGGTGATGTGCCTGTTTTGGGTCAATTGTTCCGTACTGATAGCAAAAGTAACGATAAACGCGAACTCATGGTCTTCGTTACCCCTAAAATCGTGGATGGTAAATCCTAAACCTCACAAAGCCGCATAAGCTGCTTGATTCCCGCGTTCAGCACTGGCATAAATGCCGGATGCAAAGAAACATCATCCTGGTGGGCCTTATGGGCGCGGGAAAATCCACCATTGGTCGACAACTCGCGCGCAAATTGGGACTGACTTTTTACGATTCCGACAAAGTAGTGGAAGATCGTACTGGGGTCAGTATCCCAACTATTTTCAATATTGAAGGGGAACAAGGTTTCCGTGATCGCGAGGAACAAGTCATTGCTGATTTAACAGCAATGCCAAACGTCTTAATTGCCACAGGTGGCGGTAGTGTATTGCGTGACATTAACCGTCAACACCTGAAAGACGGCGGCATTGTTATCTACCTCAAAGCCAGTGCTGATCAACTGTATCAACGCATAAAAAACGATAAAAATCGCCCGCTGATGCAAACCGAAAACCCGCTACAAACGCTACGAGAGCTTCTGCAAGTGCGCGAGCCACTGTATTTCGATGTTGCCGACCTCATTATTCCTACTGGCAAACAAAAAGTCAGTGTTATCCTGCGCGAAATTCTTACCAAGCTAAAACAATTACAGGACGTTGCTCATGCAAACGCTGCATCTTGATCTTGGCGAACGCAGTTACCCGATTCACATTGGGCAGGGTCTGCTGCAACACGCCGAACTGATTACCCCACACATTCACGGCAAAAGCGCGGTGATTGTCTCCAACACCACGGTCGCGCCGTTGTATTTAACTGCCACCGAACAGTTACTTGCAGGTGTGAAACAGTCTGCTGCTATTTTGCCAGACGGTGAAGCCTACAAAACGCTCGACACGTTAAATCAGGTGTACACGCATTTGCTGGAACACAAGGCAGACCGCAAAACCACCTTGGTTGCTTTGGGCGGTGGCGTGATTGGCGACATGACAGGCTTTGCGGCGGCAAGTTACCAACGCGGCGTGAATTTCATCCAGATTCCCACCACTTTGTTGGCAATGGTGGATTCGTCCGTGGGTGGCAAAACGGGCGTGAATCATCCGCTGGGTAAGAACATGATTGGCGCGTTTCACCAGCCGCAATGCGTGCTGATTGATACCGACACGCTGAATACGTTGGCGGATCGGGAACTCAGCGCGGGCATTGCCGAGGTGATTAAATACGGTTTGATTCGTGACCCTGCTTTCCTGCAATGGTTGGACACCAACATGGATAAGCTGTTAGCGCGTGACCCCGAAGCCTTAACTTACGCGATTTACCGTTCCTGCCAACACAAAGCGGAAGTGGTAGCTTCTGATGAACGCGAGTCAGGGCAACGTGCTTTGTTGAATTTGGGGCATACGTTTGGGCACGCGATTGAAGCGGCAATGGGTTACGGGCAATGGTTACACGGCGAAGCGGTTGCTACAGGCATGGTAATGGCGGCGGAATTGTCGCAGCAAATGGGTTGGATTAGCGCGGCTGACGTGGCATACATTCGCTACTTATTGCAACGCGCTAAACTCCCCGTTGACCCGCCAACAAACATGACGGGTGAAGATTTCATGCGTTACATGGCGGTGGATAAAAAAGTTTTGGATGGCACATTACGCCTTATCCTCATGAAGTCGTTAGGCGAAGGCATTGTCACTGCGGATTTTGACCCTGACGCATTAAAACGAGTATTAATGCGCGAGGTTTAATGCCCTACTAATCGTTGGGGAATCATTTCCCCAACTTCATTAATTGTCCTGTTTGTTTATAGGCCAATGCTTCCAAAATAATCCCATTGGTATTAGCGGTAATGGCTTTATTAGGTTTTCCGGTGACTTCATACAAACCTGAATACCAACCTTTAGCAGGATCAGCTAATGTCGCCATTTTCTCCATGAGTTTTTTGGTGTAATCAGTTTCGTATAAAACGTGCCAACCAAAAGCAGCTTTAGTACTTAAACTTTTAAATCGACTAGCATCTTCACCTTTTTCAGTAATAGCGCTCCACGGCTTACCATCCGTATAAACTGTGTTATAAACGAAATAAGGTGCTTGATCGATATTATCCTCTGACACTGCCGTTAAAATACCTGTCTCTTTAAAACGTGCCACTTGTACTTGATAAACACGCCATGCCAACTCCTTGGACAAATGATCCCAGCCAAACTCCAAACCATCCAAAATATAAGGCTCACTCACCACATAGTTATGCGCTTGGAATTGCAGTGGGTCACGACTATCGGTTGCAATGGATGTGCCATAACT
>CAZTUZ010000051.1:0-14503 GCA_964617055.1 uncultured Thiothrix sp. | reverse complement strand
GTTCGTTGGTATTACCTAGCACGGTGGATACGACTTCTCCGTTTTATACGGCTATGTTGCAAGGGCATTATTCGCACACTACGAATGGTGTTGCTGTTCATCGTGGTGCTGATTGGATGGCTTCGATCCGTGGCGCAAATAATTATTGGCGTGGTGGCGAATCCTATGATGGGGTTGGTTATTTGAATCATTTCAACCTCAAAGCGTTGCATGGCTCATTGATGATTTACGCACAAGGTCGTGATGGACGTGTACCCAATGAAGTGGATTCCGGTTATCGCTATGAAGGTTGGAATCCTAGTTATTTTCCAAATGTGACGACACACGACTTATCCTTAACAGAATTGTTATATTTCCAGTCACCAGCCTATTTTTCAGGTGAAAGTGATCTGATGGGGTCAGCTAACCTGCGTGAAAGTGGGGTTTGGATGTACCATGGCGCAACTTCAGATAAAAGCGCGTTCTTCTTGGGGAATCGTATCGTGCTGGTGACCAATAACATTACTTCATCGGCTACTGGTAATGTACACACAGGTTTGATTCAACAGGCACATACCACCCCTGCTGAGGAAGCAGTCACTGTCAATGGTGCAGCACATACGGAAGAGGGGAGTTGGGTACTTCCGGCTGGAGGTGGTCATACCCTTTTGGATGCCAATGGAACGGCATATTACGTTCATGCAACGCCTAGTAACCCTTCGGTGAAAATCGCGCGTAGCACACAAGAATGGACATACGCTTTGTCAAGTTATTGGGCTGGTTCGGGTAATGCACCGTCTTATAGTACGCGGGATCAGTTTATTGCTGGAAAAGACAGTTTTACCCCGACTTCCGCCTCGTTTACGCGTGCGTGGTTTGACCATGGTGCAGCACCACAAGCGCAATCTGCGGAGTATACTGTATTTGTCAAACCAACCGCTGGTCAGGTGGAAGCATACGCGACAGCGATGGCGAACGCCACGACTGCTCCTGTTGCCATGACGCGTACAGCACAGTACCACTTCTTTGATGATGTGCCTAATAAAACCAAGGCATTAGCTGTTTTCAGTGTGCCTAGTTCATTACCAGTTTCAGAAGTCAGTGCGGTTAATCGTGCAGGGGCTTATCTGTGGAAGCGTGATGCACAAGGGGCATTACATTTAAGTGCTAGTTCATCACAGTTGAAAAACCGTGCCGCTTTTATTGTTACATTGAATGGCTTGTGGGAAAAGCAAAGTACTGAGCAAGAAACCAGCGACATTACCGTGACTGCCAATGGCAACACAACCCAAGTAACCATTCCTTATCAGGAGGCATACCCACGCAATGTGGTATTGAAACCTAGTGGTTATCGTTTTACGGCTGCTATGACAGGGACAGGTTCTGGTTCAGTGACTGGTACGACAGCCAGTGGCAATTATACGGCTGGTACTAATATCAAATTAGTGGCAACGGCAGAGAGTGGCAGTACTTTTATGGGGTGGCAACCAGCGGCGACCTGTGTAGATGGTTTTGCGTTGGCAGTCGATACGACATGTACAGCAACCTTCACACGCAATATTGTGACATTTGCAGTCAAAACAGGGGTTGCTTTGGGTGGTGTAGTTGAATCCGATGTTGCAACAGTGGCGAATATTACAGCCCCAGCGACTATTTCCATTTCAGGCGGTGAATATCGTATTAATGATGGGGTGTACACAGCGGCGAATGGGACGGTAAAAGTGGGTGATACGGTTCAAATTCGCCATACGGCTTCTGGCAACTTTAGTGCGCGTACTGATACGGTGATGCGCGTTGGTTCTGCTTATCGCACGACCTTTAGCAGCATTGCCGCCGCCCGAGATGCAATACCTGATGCTTTTAGTTTTGTGAAAAAAACTGGGTTAATACCTAGTAATTGGGTTGTATCTAGTGTTGTAACAGTGAGTGGTATTAATACACCAGTCCCCGTATTTATCAGTAGCAATGGCGAGTACCGCATCAATGGTGGGGTCTACACAACGGCGCAGGGGCAAGTCAAAGCAGGGGATACTATTCAAGTGCGCCATAAGTCGGCGAACGCGGCGCAAACGGTTGTGACGACTGGTCTGTGGATAAACACGGTGAAGGGAACGTTTACTAGCGTTACAAAGTAGACTTGTTCTGCTTTGTAAACAGGGGGTAGGAGGGGCTCTACGAGTCCCTCCTTTTTTGCATGTAAGGTGAATGGTTATTTGCTAGGGGTAGCACTAGCTGCGGGTTCTGGCAAATCCAGAATCCATGTGGCTAACTTGTCAGCATCTTCAGCTTTCAGGGCAGGATTAGGCGGCATAAAGCGCATATTAACTTCAGGCCATTTTTTCTGAGCATTCTCAATAGTGCCTTTAACCATTGAATTAATCAGTGTGGCCTTGGCATCCGCACTACCTTTGTAATGGGCAGCAATTTGGCGGAAAGTGGGGGCTAACGGGATGTAGTGGCTGTCGGATTCTTTATCAACACCGTGGCAGGCAATGCAACCGTTTTGTGCAGCTAAGGTCAGCATCCCTTCATGAGTGACGACATCTTCACTGACGGCATCTTTCTTAATGCTGACGATCCACGCGGCTAACTGTTTAGCTTCTTCTGGTGTAACGTTGACATTGGGTGGCATGAAACGCATATTTACCTTGCCTTCCCAATTTTGTTTGTCATTTACCGTACCTTTGACAATGCGTTGTGCTAAGGTGTCGGCGGCTGTTTGATCGTCTTTGTAACGTTCTGCAATGTCAGCATAAGCAGGTGCAAGAGGAATGGCCGGCCCTGTCTTGTGTTGTAATGAGTGGCAGATAAAACAGCCATGTTTGGTTGCAGTTTCCAGCATAGTGCCGTCGGCATAGCTGGCTTGACCCGCAGCAAGCACAAGAGATAAAGCGGCTAATGTTAGTCTTTTCATTAAATTAAACTCCAAACATAGAAAACTGTGGTTGGATTGAATTGTTTCATGATTGAAGTCTTGGCATGTTGACTAAAGTCAAAGCGACTATTGCAGTGCAGCAAGTCTCTTTGATTTTAATCAATTAGTTGTCTGTTAAACCTTTATGCAAGGCATAATGAGCGCATGTCACAACAATTACCACCCTTAAATGCTTTACGCGCCTTTGAAGCGGTTGCGCGTCATTTGAGTTTTACCAAGGCCGCAGCGGAGTTAAATGTTACCCGCGCCGCGATCAGTCACCAGATTAAATATTTGGAGGACTTCCTCGGCTTTGTGTTAATAGAACGTAAAAATCGCTCGATTGTTCTGAGTAAAGGGGCTGAAGCTGCTTTGCCAAAGTTGCGCACTGCCTTCGACAGTTTGGCGGATGCTGTGCATTTAATGCGGGGTGAAAAACAGACAGAAAGCGTCACGGTTGTCACCACAACGTCGTTTGCATCTAAATGGTTAGTACCGCGCCTGCATCGTTTTTCGCGTCGTCACCCTGAGATTGATATGCAAATTAAGGGCGATGCGAGTTTAGTGGATACTGATGTGTTGCCAGAACAGGGTATGGATATGTTTTTCCGTTCGCACACGGTGGACATTATGATCCGTTTCGGTTTGGGGCATTATGCTGGGTGTCGGGCTGAAAAGCTGTTCAATGTTTCTGCTGTTCCATTGTGCAGTCCTACGTTGACGGATGGTTTCCATCCGCATCCATTGCGAACACCACAAGATTTGGCTTTTCATACCCTGTTGCATGATGACACCGATTATGTAGGGCATCCATCTTGGGGGCGTTGGTTATCGGCGCAGAATATTACAGGGGTTAATCCGAACCGTGGTTTGCATTTCAACCAAGTTGCATTAGCAATGGAAGCCGCTATCGACGGGCAGGGTGTGCTATTGAGTTTGAAGGCGTTGGCAGAAATGGACATCGATGCTGGGCGTTTATGCGTGCCATTTGATTTTGAGATTCCGTTAGAACAGGCTTATTATGTTATCCGTCCGCATCAGCCCATGGGAAGTCAGCGGGCGGTACAGGCATTTTTGGACTGGTTGCGCGAGGAGGCAGCATGGCAAGTAGGATGATCAAAAAAATCAATATGATGTATATTTGATCAGTTTAGCTTTTCTAACCATAAGGTTGAAAAATTGTAGCTTGTTTGAGTGCCATTAAATTTCATAAGATTTGTGCATTGCAAAAGATGAGTGATCCTGTACATCTCTCCTCCTCCTCCTCCTAGCACAGGATCATTTGCAAGCACCCATGGCACTGGTGGCAGGTTTACTCCTCCTCCTCCTCCACCGAGCCATCAGGCTGTGGGTGTTCTCTTTTTATCTTCCCCACCCGTATGTACCTTTTACCCATTCACCCGAATCGCGATACTTAACATTATGCGGCGTATGCTTGGTGTCCGTGCTGTAGGCAGTGTACTAACGATAGTGTCATGCGAGCCGTTGCTCCCCATAGTATTTCCTTATCGTATTCCTGAAAGTAAACCACAGGAATGGGTGTGCTAATGCTGTTTAAGTGATGTTGGCGAATCTCATGATGCGGTGGATGCGCCAACCATGTAAGCGGAATGGTAAACAAGCGGGCGACTTCAGTCGGGTTCAGTCGGAAATCATAAGGCCACGGAATAGACCCTACAATGGGGGTGATTCGATAATGGCTAATGCTGTGATGTGTTCCAAGTTGTCCTAACAAGGTAACATCTTGGGGTTTTAACCCGATTTCTTCCTCTGCCTCGCGCAACGCCGTATGAATAATATTGGGGTCATTGGATTCACGTTTGCCGCCTGCAAAGGCGACTTGTCCACTGTGACGGTCGCGTAATGACTGCGGGCGACGGATAAACACCAGATGCCATGCGCCAGCAATGCGTGTAAAAGGAATTAACACACCAGCCTCTTTGTGGCTGGCTGCGGCAAGCTCGGCGGGTATATCGTGAGTATTCGCAAAGGCATGATGTTGCAAGCAATGTGCAATGTCGGTAGAGCTGAGATGGTCGAAATTAATCATTGGCTTACTTCCTCATTATTATACAAACACTGTACTACACTTAGAGTGAAAGCACATGGGTGAGGTTTGCTGTTATGGTTAATATATCAACGCAAGGTTATGCTGTTTGGCAAAAATCCTTATTTTGGGTGAGTTGGATTTCCCTTTTTATTCCAGGGTTTTTTATCGCTTACGGCTTTCACATGCTGAGTTCATTGGTGTTAAACGGCTACCGAGAAACCATTGACCTTGTGCTGCTATTGATCATGGGAACAGCATTAATTGAACTATTGCTGATTGCTATTTACACTTTTACACGTTTTTGGCAGCAAACGGCCGCATTCAAACGCCTTATGTTGTGGCTCATGCTAGGGATTGCAGGGATTCCGTTGGCGGCCACATTGGGGTGTGTTTTTTCTTATGCGAAATTAGTTTTGGGGATTGTTTGACCTGCGACCATGAAGGATTCGGCGAAAAGAATGCACATTGGCGTGAAACTTGCGTATCATTTAATGCTTTCGCAATCTGCATACTGAAACATGGCTAAACCGAAAAAGAAAAGTACACCCGGTGGCAAAACCATCGCGTTGAACAAGCAGGCTCGTCACGAATATTACATCGAACAAACCTATGAAGCGGGTTTGGTGTTGCAAGGCTGGGAGGTAAAAAGCCTGCGTGACGGACGTATTCAATTAAAAGATAGTTATGTGTTACTCGAAAAGGGCGAGGCGTTCCTTTTTGGTGCACAAATCACAGCATTGCTGTCAGCTTCCACACATATCATTCCTGATTCACGCCGCTCGCGCAAACTCCTGTTACACGCTCACGAAATTGCCCGCATGAACAATGCAGTAGATCGTAAAGGTTATACGGTCGTGCCTTTAGCCATGTACTGGAAAAACAATCGTGTCAAAGTTGAGGTGGGTTTAGCCAAAGGTAAGCAATTACATGATAAGCGTGATACAGAAAAAGCGCGTGATTGGGGACGTGAAAAAGACCGTCTGATGAAAGGGCGTTAAACGCCGTTGGGTTAGGGGTGCGCCATTCTTGGCGTAGTCATTTGGCACATAGTAGTATCATACGTTTGACCACTTCAAAGCATTCAGTAAGAAAGGAGAAGGAAATATGAAATCATCTTGGCTGGCATTGAGCATGGCGGTAGCGGTTGGATTGGGGTTGACCGCTTGTGGTGAAAAAGCTTCCACTGGAGGCGATGGTGGTAATGGTGTGGTAAAAATCGGGCAATCTTCTCCTTTGACTGGCCCGCAAGCGCACATTGGTAAAGATAATGACAATGCAGTGCGTCTGGCAATTGATGAAATTAACGCAACCAAACCCACAATCGGCGGCAAACCTGTCACCTTTGAAGTGATGAGCGAAGACGATCAAGCTGACCCGAAAACCGCCACCATCGTCGCACAACGCATGATTGATGCAGGCATCGTCGGCGTTGTGGGGCATTTAAACTCAGGTGCTACCATTCCTGCTTCCAAAGTCTATGCTGACAACAATATCCCGCAAGTTTCCCCTTCGGCTACTGCCATTAAATACACTGCCCAAGGTTTCAAAACTGCTTACCGTGTGATGACCAATGACGAGCAACAGGGGAAAGTGTTGGGCGCGTATGCGGCAAAGCTGGGTAAAAAAGTTGCAATTATTGACGACCAAACCGCTTACGGGCAAGGCTTAGCCGCAGAAGTGGAAAAAGCTGCCAAAGCCGCAGGTGCGGAAGTCGTCGCAGTCGAACACACCAATGATAAAGCCACGGATTTCACCGCGATTCTGACCTCTATCAAAGGCAAAGCCCCTGAAGTGATTTTCTTCGGTGGAATGGATCCGCAAGCTGCACCAATCGCCAAACAAATGCACCAACTAGGTATGAAAGCACAATTGTTAGGCGGTGATGGTATGCAAACTCCGAAATTCATCGAGTTAGCGGGGGCAGATGCAGAAGGCGCGATTGCGTCTATTCCTGGTTTGCCATTGGATAAAATGCCTAAAGGTGCGGAATTTAAACAAAAGTTTGAAGCGAAATACGGGCAAATTCAGCTATATGCACCGTATGCTTACGACGCGGCCTATGTCATGGTTGAAGCCATGAAACGTGCTGATTCGACCGATCCGGCAAAATATTTACCCGAATTGGCAAAAACCAATTACAGTGGAGTCACGGGTAAGATCGGTTTTGATGGCAAAGGCGACCTGACTTCCGGTCCTATCACCTTGTATAAGGTACAAGGCGGTAAATGGACAACTCTAGAAACCATCCAACCGTAATTTTTACCCGAAAAAGCTCATGATGGCGTAATAGCTGTCATGAGCTTTTGTTTATCTGGCAACTTAAATTAGCAATAAAGAAACGGCAGTCTGGCATGGATATTTTCGCGCAGCAGCTTGTAAATGGTTTAGTGCTAGGCAGTGTGTATGCACTGGTAGCATTGGGATATACCTTGGTTTATGGCATTTTGGAGCTGATCAATTTCGCCCACGGTGAAACCACCATGATGGGGGCAATGATCGCTTTAGCCGTGATTGGTGCATTATTCGGTGTCGCACCGGATTTACCAGGGATTGTGATTGTCTTTACGGGGCTGTTGGTAGCGATACCTGCCTGTATGTTATTGGGTTATAGCATTGAAAGGGTGGCGTATCGCCCATTGCGTCATGCGCCGCGTTTAGCCCCGTTAATTACCGCCATTGGTATTTCAATTATCTTGCAAAACGTTGCCATGCTGATTTGGGGAAAACAATACATCGCTTTCCCAACCACTTTATTACCACAAGGGCGGCACGATATTGGCGGCGCGTTTATTACTGATGTGCAAATCGTGATTTTGTTATTAACCGTCGTGATTATGGCGGGGTTGGTGACATTAGTGAATCGCACGCGTTTAGGGCGAGCCATGCGGGCGACGGCGCAAGCTCCTGCGGTGGCGCAATTAATGGGCGTGAATGTGAATGCGGTAATTTCCTCAACATTTGTGATTGGGGCAGCATTAGCCGCCATTGCAGGGGTAATGGTTAGCGCGAATTACGGACAAGCCCATTACTACATGGGCTTTTTATTGGGCTTGAAAGCCTTTTCCGCTGCGGTATTGGGTGGTATTGGTAATTTAACGGGTGCAATGTTAGGTGGTTTATTACTCGGTGTGATTGAAGCAATGGGGGCAGGCTATATTGGTGATTTAACAGGTGGGTATCTGGGAAGTCATTACCAAGATATTTTTGCCTTTTTAGTCTTAATTCTGGTCTTAACATTAAAACCGTCCGGTTTATTGGGGAGCAAAAGTGTTGAACGTGCGTGATTGGTTGAATGAAAACCCTAAACAACGCGCATGGATCATGGCAGGTGTGTTGTGCTTAGGACTGTTGATTTTACCGTTTCTGGTGGAGGCTGGATTGGGGAAATCATGGTTGCGAATTGTCGATTTTGCCTTACTCTACATTATGTTGGCATTGGGCTTAAACATTGTGGTGGGTTACGCAGGCTTATTGGATTTGGGTTATGTGGCATTTTATGCGGTGGGGGCATATTGCTGGGCATTATTAGCTTCCCCACATTTTGAATTGCACCTGCCGTTTTGGGTTATTTTACCCGTGGGGGCGATGTTAGCTGCTATGTTTGGGGTGTTATTGGGTACACCAACTTTGCGTTTACGCGGTGATTACTTGGCAATTGTGACGTTGGGATTTGGGGAAATCATTCGGATTTTCATGAATAACCTCAATGCACCTGTGAATATTACCAATGGTCCGCAAGGTATTACCTTAATTGACCCCGTGAGTTTTGGTGCGTTTTCATTGGGTAAAACGCAGACTCTGTTAGGCATTTCTTTTTCTTCGCCGCATTTGTATTACTACTTGTTTTTGGCATTTACTGCCTTGGTGGTGTTTGTGTGCTTACGCTTGGAAGATTCGCGTATTGGTCGAGCGTGGGTGGCGATTCGTGAAGATGAAATGGCGGCGGCGGCTTCTGGTATTAATACCCGCAACATTAAATTGCTGGCATTTGGTATGGGTGCTACCTTTGGCGGTTTAAGCGGTGGCTTATTTGCTAGTTTCCAAGGCTTTGTTAGCCCAGAAAGTTTTAATCTCATGGAATCCATTATGATTCTTGCCATGATTGTTTTGGGTGGCATGGGTAATATTACTGGCGTTATCTTTGGTGCGGTTTTGGTGACGGTGATTCCCGAAGCGTTGCGCTATACTGGCGACTTACAACGTTTCATGTTCGGGCAAGTATTTATTGATCCAGCGGATTTACGCATGTTGTTATTTGGGATTGCGTTGGTGTTAATGATGTTATTCCGTCCAGCAGGTTTATTACCTTCTAAACAACGTAAACGTGAATTGGCGGAGGATGCAGCATGAGTGTGTTATTAACCGTTGAACACGTTTCCAAACATTTTGGCGGGATTAAAGCTTTAACCGATGTGAGTTTTCACGTTAATTGCGGGGAAATCTTTGGGGTCATTGGCCCCAATGGTGCGGGTAAAACCACGCTGTTTAATAACCTGACTGGCTTGTATCAGCCAGATAATGGAGCTATTCGTTTAGACACGACTTCGCTGTATCGCCGTAAGCCGCATCAAATCCTCAGCGCGGGGTTTGCGCGAACCTTTCAAAATATTCGTTTATTCCACAATATGACGGCGTTGGAAAACGTTATGGTGGGGCGACACACGCGCACCACCTCTGGCGTGTTCGCGGCATTATTTCACACCCAACACAATCGCCAAGAAGAACGCGATTGCGCGGCATTTGCCCAACAATTATTGGAGCGAGTGGGGATTGGTAAGCACACGCACACCTTAGCCAAGCATTTGTCTTATGGCGATCAGCGACGTTTGGAAATTGCGCGTGCTTTAGCCAGTGAACCGAAGTTACTGGCATTGGATGAACCCGCCGCTGGCATGAACCCGAATGAGAAGAATGCCTTGCGCGATTTAATGCTGAGTTTAAAGGCGCAAGGTTTAACCCTGATGTTAATTGAGCACGATGTGAAATTGGTGATGGGCATTTGTGACCGTTTAGTGGTATTGGATTATGGGCAGAAAATTGCCGAAGGTACGCCCGAACAAGTGCGTCATGACCCGAAAGTGATTGCTGCGTATTTGGGGTCGGAGGTCACAGTATGAGTTTACTGTCCGTTACTAATCTGTGCGTCAATTATGACAGCATTCGCGCCGTTAAAGGCATTAGCTTTGCGGTGCAACAGGGTGAAACCGTGTGTTTAATCGGTGCGAATGGTGCGGGTAAAACCACCACGCTCAAAACCTTAACGGGGTTGTTACCCGCGTCAGATGGCGAAATGCTATTCGACGGTAAACGCTTAAATGGTATGCCCGCGTATGAAATCGCCGCGTTGAATCTTGCTCTCGTGCCGGAAGGTCGGGGTATTTTTACGCGCATGACGGTGCTGGAAAACCTGCTAATGGGGGCGTATCGGCGTAATGATACCGCCGCAATTCAGCAAGAAATTGACGAAATCTACACCCTGTTACCGCGTTTAGCCGAACGTCGCCAACAACAAGCGGGATTATTGTCGGGTGGGGAACAGCAAATGTTGGCTTTAGCACGAGCGATGTTGTCCAAACCGAAATTGCTGATGCTGGATGAGCCGAGCATGGGGCTTGCGCCGATCATGGTGCAAACCATTTACAGCATTATCCAAACCATTGCTAAACAAGGCATTACCATTCTATTGATTGAGCAAAATGTGCGGTTGGCACTCAGTATTAGTCAGCGTGGTTATGTGATGGAGCATGGCGAAATCACCCTCAGTGGTGCAGCGTCGGCATTGATTAATGATCCTGCTGTGCAAGCAGCGTATTTAGGCGAATTGTGAGGATTAGCGGTGTACACACCTGAATTACAAAATTTGCGTATTGTCATGGTGGAAACCTCACACCCAGGCAATATTGGCTCTGCGGCTCGTGCGATGAAGACGATGGGTATTAAGGACCTGTGTTTGGTTGCCCCGCGAAAACCCTACTCGCAAGAAACGTGGGCGTTGGCCTCCGGTGCGAACGACATTGTGGAACAGGCGAAAATTGTGCAAACCTTGCCTGAAGCATTAGCTGATTGCCAGATTGTGATTGGCGCGAGTGCGCGTTCTGAACGCACCCTGCAATGGCCGCAAATGGATGCCCGCGAATGCGGCGCGTTCATTGCCGAGCGTTTGCCACAGCAGAAAATCGCCTTGGTTTTCGGGCGTGAACGCACAGGCTTGACTAACGAAGAACTCGACCATTGCAATACTCTGGTGCACATTCCGATGGCGTTTGACTTTTTGTCGCTGAATATTGCAATGGCGATACAGGTGCTGTCATATGAATGCGCAATGGCGGTGAAATTAGCGACACCTGAGGTGGTGGCTGCGTTAGAGCCAGACGAAGCCTTAGCCAGTTCTGAAGCAATGGAAGGTTTTTATTCGTATCTTGAGCAATCGATGATTGATGCCCGTTTTCTTGACCCAGAAAACCCGCGTTTGTTGATGCGGCGGATGCGGCGCTTGTTCGGGCGAGCCAGCGTTACGGTGAGTGAAATGAATATTCTGCGTGGTATGTTGGCGGCATTTTCGGGGCGGAAATTCCAGCAACGTACTTCTTAATCACGGCATGAATATAATAGCGGGTATCCATTAGTAAACGTTTGTCGGTTTTTGGCGACAACTTGGTAAAATCTGCCACCAACCTGTTTCTTTTTTGCTACACTTTGCGGTGATTGCAAGAAATACGCCAGTGCCCATGTTTAGGAGTGGGTGTAAGAAAGATTCAGGAGAAGTTTGCTATGGAAAAAATTTCTAAAATGGTAGCAGGATATGCCGCGACTTTATTGTTTGGCTTGGTCGTGGTAGGTTGTTCATCAATTGCACAAACAGGGCAGTCGGTGGGTGAAGGTTTGTCAGCATTAAACCCATTCAAGCAGAACCAAGAGGAAACTGCTGTAGTACCAGCACAGCCGGAACAAGTAGCCCCTACTGCTAAACCTGTTAGTGATGAAGCACCCAAGGCTAGTATTCGTGTGGATGCCGCACCCAATGCTACTCCGGCACATAAAAGCAATATGGAAGTGAATCTGGGTGACAACAAACAGTGCACAACGTTCTGTGCACTACCTCCGCGCAAAAAGCCAGCCCAATAGTCAAGGGTTATTGGGTTTTCGTCATTATGGTTTAAGAACTGCAAGACAGCATGGAACAGCCCGCTTTGTGACGCGCCCATTCGGGTCGTTTGGTTACGAGGTGTTCGTATTGGGGTTGTTCAGTATATGGCTGACGGGCTGCATCTAATAAAGTCAGTATCATGCTGTTATCGCCTTGTGTAGCTAGGTCTATTGCTTGCTGGGCGAGGTAGTTGCGTAGCACGAACCAAGGGTTGAAGCTATTCATACTTGTGGTGCGTTCATGATTATCCCATTGGTCCGCGAGCACCCGCACACTGTATTGGGTGAGCCAGCTTTGCCATTCCTTTTGATATTGTTGTGTTAAATCATCACGATAAAATGCCACCGATAGTGGTGTGAGGCTGGGTTGTTGCAGATCAATGGTGGCCAATTGGCGGAAGAACAGGGTCATATCCGCTTCGCTTTTGTACAGTAATTCAAAAGCTTGGTTTAACCACGGTGTGTCGTCATCGTTTAGCGTGCGAATCCCGAATTTGCCCGCTAAGGAATGGCTAAACACTTGACTGTAAGTGTCAGCGTAAGCTTGTAATCCTGCTTGTAAGGCATCGCTATCGGGGATAATGCTGGTGAGTGCGTCGCGTAAACGGGCTAGATTCCAATACGCGACTTGCGGTTGTTGCGCATAGGCATAACGTCGCCCTTGCGCATCGGTGGTGTTGGGAGTCCATAGCGGGTCGTAGTTTTCCAGCCAGCCGTAAGGACCGTAGTCAATGGTTAGTCCCAAAATTGACATATTGTCGGTGTTCATTACGCCATGTACGAAACCAACCCGCATCCAGTGTGCGACCATCACGGCGGTGCGCGTACAAATTTCATGAAACCATACAATGCGTTTGTTGGCAGTTTCGCCTTGTAAATGTGGGTAATCTCGTGCAATGGTAAAATCAACCAATTGTTCCACCAATTGAATGTCGCCACGCTGTGCAGGCAGTTCAAAATTGCCAAAACGAATGAAGGATGGGGCAACACGACACACAATCGCGCCCATTTCCGCTTCTGGATGCCCATCATAGAACATATCGCGGATGACCGTATCACCCGTTGCCACTAAGCTTAAAGCGCGAGTGGTGGGAATGCCAAGGTGGTGCATGGCTTCACTGCATAAAAATTCGCGTACTGAGGAGCGTAATACGGCACGTCCATCGGCACGACGTGAATAAGGGGTAGGCCCTGCGCCTTTTAGTTGCAATTCCCACCGTTCGCCCACCGCGTTAAGGCTTTCTCCCAAACTAATGGCGCGTCCATCGCCGAGTTGCCCTGCCCAATGTCCGAATTGGTGTCCGCCGTAGTTTGCTGCGTAAGGCTGCATTCCTGCCATGAATCGATTGCCTGCGAAAATCGCTGCAAAGTCGGGGTGATGTATGTCGCTAGCATGAAATCCCAGTAGTGTTGCAACTTCAGGGGAATGTGCCAGCAATTGCGGCTTACTGACGGGGGTTGGGCGTACACATGACCAAAATGCATCATAGACTTGCCGTGGAATATTGATACGGTCGGTATCGCCGGGTAATTCGCGTACAAAGCGATTATCAAAGCTTAAATGGTGCATGGAAAAGCTGTGTCCTTGTTTTGCGGTCGAGCGGATTGGGATGCTAAGGAAAACAGAAATACGCGCACGAGTCGAAAAGCCGTAGTGAGTCGCGTGGTTTGCATCGCGCGATTTTGTCTTATAATCATACATTCAAACCCTTTAATTTTTCTATTGATTTTCCGGCTGAGTAGTTAATGCATCATGAAACGATTTCATTGTGTTTGCGGGCAAGAGGTAATGTTCGAGGATAACGAGTGCAGCGAATGCGGTCGTTTGCTGGGTTTTAGTCCCGAAACACGCGAGATGCTAACCTTATTACCTGAAAATGCAGGTCATTGGTGGGTGAATCGTAAACGCATGAAAATGCGTTCGTGCGCTTTGCGCGACCATCCTGTGGGGTGTAATTGGTTGGTTAGTAAAAACGATAAGCACGAGCAATGTTGTGCGTGCCGTTTGACTCGCACAATTCCCCAACAAAACATCCCGATTAATGTGCGGCGTTGGACGGTGTTAGAGCGTGCTAAAAAACGTTTGATTTATTCTTTGCTGGCATTGGGGTTGCCGATTGTGAGTCGGGAAGATGATCCAGAATACGGTTTAACCTTTGATTTTCTGGAAGATCAGCGCAGTAATCCACTGATTAAACGCGAATTTGTCTATACAGGGCACAATAATGGGGTGATTACCGTGAATGTGGTGGAAGCTGATGATAGTTACCGTGTTACAACTCGTGAACGTATGAATGAGCGTTATCGCACCGTGTTGGGACATTTCCGCCATGAAAGTGGGCATTATTATTGGGATAAGTTGATCAAGGATTCGGATTGGCATCCACGTTTTCGCCATTTATTTGGTAGTGTAG
>CAZTUZ010000050.1:0-14554 GCA_964617055.1 uncultured Thiothrix sp. | reverse complement strand
CGTACAGTGCAACTGGCGGGGCTTTTTTGCGTTAGGGCTTTCTCTCAGAAGAAGGTTTCAAAACAGATGCTTTGTTGCTATTATTCATTGAGAATCATCAAAAAATATAATCGCGCTGAACAATAACAATATCGAGTGAGGAATGAGCGCATGAAGTATCGATTAAGAACCTTATCACGGCCTAATCCATTATCTGTTGCCTCTCGCTTGGCATCCATGCAAAGCAATGCCGCCTCGCCTACTAACTTTCGTATGGGTCATGGCATTCAAAGTTAGTATTCATCACTTCAATATCTGAGTAATGTCCTATGCGCGTCTTTAATAAACTACAACTACTACAAATCATTGACAGTGCAGTTCTCGTCACCTTGTTAGGCGTTATTGCGTTTTTGGTTTGGTTTGGCATTAGCGATGTTTCAAACAAAACTGAACATAACTTACATTCTGCAACTGAGTTACTGGAAAAAGCAAAAACTGCTTTTGAAGAGCAATCGTACTTAGAATCCCTCATTGACCAACAACGTGAGACATTTGAAGAATTACATGAAGCGTTTCACACGTTAAATTCTGCCGAAACACAACAAAATCTCGGTTATTTAGATACGTTGGCACATATTCTTAAACAACAAAGTGACAATCTCTTACAAAACTGGCCGGACAATGCCAGCCCAGAACTCAAAGCAGATTACATTAAAACCATTGCTGAAACGGAAGCACTGCTCAATTCGATGAAACAAACACCGATTGAGCAGTGGACAAGCTTAATCAAATCAGCACGAGAAAACATTCATCATTCTCGCGAGGTAATGAATACTATCGAAGACATTGACAGCCAAGTAGGCGATGATTTTTCCCTTACTTTACGCACCTCCATTCAAACGACCAATAACAGTGTTACCGATATGGTGAAACAGTTAATACTCGTCAAGGAACGAACCCTATGGAGCATGTTGGCATTGATGCTACTGCTGATGATTAGTCGATGGTATTTCTCCCAAAAATTCAAACACATAACACAAAAAGCCCGAACCGCTCAAAGTGTGGCAGAAGAAGCAGTTAAAACCAAAGCACGTTTTCTGGCCACCATGAGTCATGAAATTCGCACCCCTATGAACGGTGTCATTGGCATGACTCGCCTACTTATGAACACCCCAATGAGCAAAAAACAAACTGAGTTTGTGGAAAGCATTTATTTAAGTGGTGAACATTTACTAACAGTAATTAATGATGTACTCGACTTTTCCAAAATTGAAGCAGGCAGGCTCGATTTAAAACGTGAACCATTTGAATTACGTTCATGCATTGAAGATGTCCTGAACTTATTAACCTCCAAAGCCTTGGAGAAAAACCTTGAGCTTGCCTATGCTGTCGGCCCATCCATTCCACTGTATATTGAAGGCGACATGGTGCGTCTGCGCCAAATATTAACCAACCTATTAGGGAATGCAATTAAATTTACCGACAGTGGTGAAGTAACCATTTTTGTCATGCCACGCAGTCAAAGCGGAGATGTTTTAGAAATAGAATTTCAAGTAAATGATACTGGCCCTGGTATTCCTAGCGACCGTTTAGAAACAATCTTTGAACAATTCAGTCGCGCTGATGATACGCTTGTTAAACGCCATGAAGGTACTGGGCTAGGTTTAGCAATTTCTCGCCGCCTAGTTGAAATGATGGAAGGACATATTTGGGCAGAAAGCACATTAGGTGTTGGTAGCCGATTCCACTTCACCATTAAAACACGCAAAGCCGAAGGCAAACTCAAACCCTTTTTACACCCCAATATTCCAGAAATCATTGGCAAACGCATTCTGATTGTCGAAAATAATCCAGCTAACCACCAAGCCTTGCATGATTACTGCATAGGCTGGGGTGCTATTGTTGAAGCAACGTGCTCTAGTACTGAAGCCATCAGTTTAATTGCATCTAATAAAACCTTTGATATTGGATTAGTGGACAGTAATCTACCCAATGCCACTGCATTAGAGTTAGGAACATATATCCGGCAACGCTTCAGTAAACAAGAGTTCCCATTGATTTTAATTGCCCCACCCAATGATGAACACCCAAAAGCCGTTGTGCGCGAATTATTTAACTTATATTTAACGAAACCGATTACACGAAGCCGCTTGTTTGATAGCCTCATGACTGTTTTAGGCGAATTGAACTTAGTCACAATTCGGGAAGAAAAATCCAATATCAAACTTGGTGAGCGTTTGCCATTGTCTATTTTGCTTGCTGAAGACAATCCTATTAATCAAATTGTTGCTGCATCCATTCTAGATGAGATGGCATATAAAGTAGATATTGTTGAAAATGGTGCAGAAGCCATTACAGCATTACAAAAACAAGCTTACAACGTCGTGTTTATGGATATGCAAATGCCGGAAATGGATGGTCTAGAAGCCACACGCCGGATTCGTTCTGATTTCCCACTGGAACGCCAACCCATCATTATCGCTATGACCGCTAATGCAATGGAAGGTGATAAACAAGAATGTTTAGCTGCAGGCATGAATGATTATATTAGTAAGCCTATTTTACCAGAAACCATTGCTGCGATGCTAAAGCACTGGTGCGAAACAAGCACTGCATAATTGCTGGAAATGGTTTTATGCCTTTATTTGCAGTTTCTCGTCAAAATATTACACTGATTTACATTATAGATGGTGTGATATTGGCAATTTTATCGAGCGTACTTGCAGTGCTCATTTGGTTGAATTTAACTGAACTCTCCACACATGTGGTGCAGAACTTACAAGATTCCACAACGCAGATTCAACAAACACAATGGTATTTTGCGGAACAACAAGAACTTAATGAACGTATCACCAATCAACGTCATGTATTTGACCGCTTATTAGATTCGCTTCAGCAGTTCACTACTAAACCGGAACTTTCCACACTTACCCCACAAGAAATACACTGCCTTAGTAAGACCTTAGCTGTTAAATCTGAATTGTTACTGCAAGTATGGAGTCATGATGTCAACTCACCAATCTTACGCGAGCATTATCAGCAGACCATGCAACAAATCGCTCGGCAAGCCGCTGTATTACACGATGCACCTGTCGCAGATTGGAATAACTTAACACATCATTTATCACAGTACATGCAATCACATGTTAAACCTTTAATGGATCAAGTTGATAGTTTAGATGAAAATTTGGGAGAAACAGCTCGTGGTGTATTACGCCATACTGTTGAAGCTAATAATCATAATATCGGCCGGATGCAACACAATCTGTCCGCAATTAAACAGGGCATGTTATTTGGAACAATACTGGTTATTTCTGCTTTACTGACCAGTCGTATTTATTTTTCAGCACGCTTTCGTCGTATTAATCATGAAGCGCAACAGGCTCGAACCGTAGCAGAAGCTGCACTCAAAACTAAGGCACGCTTTCTTGCTACTATGAGCCATGAAATTCGTACTCCTATGAATGGGGTTATTGGTATGACGCGCTTATTAATGAATACCCCAATGAGTAAAAAACAAAGTGAATTTGTGGAAAGTATTCATTTAAGTGGTGAACATTTACTGACAGTGATTAATGATGTTTTGGACTTTTCTAAACTTGAAGCTGGGAAGCTTGACCTCAAACAAGAGCCTTTAGATATCCGTGCTTGCATTGAAGAAGTTATCGGCTTATTAACAGCCAAAGCACTGGAAAAAAATTTGGAGCTTGCCTACGCGGTAGGGGCAAACATTCCTTTGTATATCGAAGGGGATACAGTTCGATTACGTCAAGTCCTTACTAACTTATTGGGAAATGCCGTAAAATTTACCGACAAGGGAGAAATAACGGTTTTTGTTGTGCTACGCTATCAACACAATGACCAATATGAATTGGAATTTCAAATTAATGACACAGGTTCTGGTATTCCAGTCGACCAACTCGAACGCATTTTTGAACAGTTCAGTCGTGTTGATGGTGTTTTAAGTCGTCATCGTGAAGGAACAGGCTTAGGATTAGCCATCTCTCGGCGTTTAGTTGAAATGATGGATGGTAAAATTTGGGTAGAAAGCATTTTAGGGACGGGTAGTCGTTTTCATTTCACTATTAAAACCCGTCGTTCAATAGATGGCGCAAAAAAACCTTTTCATTATCCCGACATACCCGCCATCAATGGGAAACGCATTTTGATTGTGGAAAACAATCCTGCTAATCACCAAGCATTACGCGATTATTGTACGGCGTGGGGGGCAATCACAGAAACAGCCGTTTCTGCTATTCAAGCAAATGCATGGATAACGTCTGGAAAATCCTATGACATTGGTTTGATTGAAAGTCACTTACCCAATGCTTCCGCGTTGGCACTTGCTAAATACATTCGCCGTCGTTATAACAAGCAAGAGTTTCCATTAATTCTGATTGCACTACCAAATGATTCTCACCCGAAGGCTGTTGTGCGTGAGTTATTTAATTTGTATTTGACTAAGCCCATTACACGCAGCCGCTTATTCGATAGTTTGATGACGGTTTTAGGTGAGGTCACACCCAATACGCCTAAAACACATGCGAATCACATGAAATTAGGTGAGCAGTTGCCGCTTTCCATTTTATTAGTGGAAGATAATGCAATTAATCAGATGGTTGCAGTGGCAATTCTAGAAGAAATGGCTTATCAAGTTGATGTAGCAGAAAACGGTTTAAAAGCATTAGCAGCCGTTAAAAATAAATCCTATCACGTTATTTTCATGGATATACAAATGCCAGAAATGGATGGTTTAGAAGCTACACGTCAAATCCGAGCAAAATTACCCTCAACACAACAACCGATTATTATTGCCATGACCGCTAATGCAATGGATGGCGATAAAGCATTATGCCTAGCGGCTGGGATGAATGATTACATTAGTAAACCTATTTTACCCGAAATGATTGCATCCGCTTTGCAACACTGGTGCAAACCTAACTCAACAACGATGACAACAACATAGAGGAAACACTCATGCAATTACTGACACCTGACACACTGAACAGTTTACCTGCGGCGATCCGCCCTAGACTCGTTAATCTGTTCGCTAGCACCACGCCTACATTGCTAACCAGTATTCGTGACCACGCCACACATGGCGATTTAACAGCGATGGCACAAGCTGCCCACAAGTTAAAAGGTTCTTGTGTTGGTTTAGGCGCACAGCAGATGGCTGACATTTGCAAAACATTGCAACACAAAGGCGAAACCGGAGACACCAGCGAAATACAAGCCCTCAGCCAAACATTGGAACAACTCTACCCAGCTACCCTAGCACAACTGCAAACATTGGTTTGAGAAACGAAAAAGGGTTAGCCATGAACCCATGACTAACCCCCTTGTTGTGCTCACGCTAAATAACGACAATTATTTCGCAGGAGCGACTTGTGCTGGAGCAGCTTGCGCTGGAGCGGCTGGTTTTGCAGCCTGTGCAGGAGCTGGAGCGGCTTGCGCTGGCGCGGCTGGTTTTGCAGCCTGTGCAGGAGCTGGAGCAACTTGCGCTGGAGCGGCTGGTTTTGCAGCTTGCACAGGTTTCACTGCTTTTTTGATCACTTTTTTGTGCTTTTTCTTAACAGCCTTTTTCGCTTTTTTCAGCTTTTTAGCTGGTTTTTGCGCAACTGGCTTCTGCTCTTTAGAGTCAACCACTTGTGTGATTGGTTTGGCAGGAGCTGGAGCAACCTGCGCTGGCGCGGCTGGTTTTGCAGCTTGAGCAGGAGCTGGAGCAACTTGTGCTGGCGCGGCTGGTTTTGCAGCTTGAGCAGGAGCTGGAGCGACTTGTGCAACTGGAGCTTTTTTCTCTGCTGGAGCGGTTGTCGTTACGGTAACTTTCTCGGCAGCAGGTGCTGCTTCAGGCGCGGCGGAAACCGCACTGCTTAAAACACTAGCGATTAAGGTTGAAGCAATTAAAATGCCCAATTTAGCTTTCATTTCCTAGTCCTTTGATCTACTTTCAAATATTTATGATAACAGCGCATCGCGTACCAATCACGCTGCCTGTGCGTAAGACGACCGTAGTCTACTACAAGACATATAAAAATCATCTTAAAATCTGTAGGGTTGGAGTGCATTTATCACAAAATGTTCCCGTCATTTTACAGAATTTTGTGGTTCTGTCTGTTGGGAGCTAATCCTGCAATGGATGCCTGCTATAATCACGCCATTCACGGTTCATCGGGAAGTGATTTAATGATGAATATTTCACGTTCTGCATTGGCTATCTGCCTTGTTTCAATGCTAAGTTCACCTGTGTTCGCTCATGGTAGTGAAGGTTTAACCGCTGGATTTTTAGGTGGTTTTCTACATCCACTGAGCGGTTGGGATCACATTGCTGCGATGGTGGCGGTGGGCCTATGGGGTGCGTTTTTGGGTCGCCCTGCGATTTGGTTGCTGCCTGTCATCTTTCCACTGGTTATGGTTTTTGGAGGGGTACTGGGAATCGCAGGTGTGTCGTTTCCCGCCGTTGAAACAGGCATTGCCAGTTCCGCGATAGTGTTGGGCTTGATGGTTGCCTTAGCCGTGCGCCCACCATTGTGGGTGGCGGCGGTGATGGTGGGGACATTTGCGACCTTCCACGGCTATGCACACGGAGCGGGGCTGCCTGAGGCGACTAGTCCTTTGGCATATAGTGCAGGTTTTGTTACCGCTACGGGTTTATTGCATGTGTTAGGGATTGCTTTGGGCGCATTGACCGAATGGCCCGCAGGACGCATTGCGGTACGCGCAGGAGGGAGCGTGATTGCACTAGTGGGGGTTGGTTTCTTGGGCGGTTGGTTATAACCGATGTTATCCTTATTATTGAATGGGATAACCCAAGTACTGCAATTACCAACGCATGTGTTGTTCCTACTCGTGTTTGGTTTGTGCTTGGGACAGCAATACCATTTACATCCACGGACAACGCAGCAAGGTCGGATTGTCGCCATTCCCATTGCGACATTGGTGTTAAGTGTGATGTTTGGGTTGTTGTTTAATTTACAATCAGCCCTACTCTGGTCTTATGCCTATGCCTTATGGGTGTTGTTGCTTACCTTGCTGGTGGGCGGCTGTGTTATTTTGCAGTGGCGCATGGCGTTTATCTGGTTAGTAGGCATTAGTAGCATTGGCGGGTTACTGCTTGGCATTACCGCAGAACCGTTGTTACTGCCTAGTTTTTCTGCGGAAAAAATCTCCAGTATTTTTGCAGGCATTACGATCGGGGCAGGTTTGTTAAGCGTGAGCGTAACCCTACTCGCGGGTGTATTGCAGCAATGGTGGCAAGGGTTAGGGGTACGCATTCTGGGTTCGTGGATCACCGCCTGTACTTTATTGGTTCTTGCCCTGCACTGGTTTGGGCACAAACTGCCAGTTTCATGAGGAGTCGATACGTTGAAATATTTCATTACCGCTAGCAGTGTTGGCATCCTGACCAGTTTGCTATTGCAGCCTGTGTACGCGCACAGTTTTCACTACCAAGTGAATGTTTCACCACAATGGCAAACCGATAACACGGGCAAACTCACTGCCATAACCATGGATTGGGATTACGACCCACAAGTCACCAGCATTATGCTCGAAGGTGAAGATTTAAGCCCAGAACACCAAGCACAAACTTTGCAAGCGTTGACCGCTCGCCTTATCAAAGATTTAGCAGCCGTTAATTACTTTACTGCCCTGCAAATCAATGACGAAACGGCACTATTCAATGAACCAACTGACATCCAATTGCGCATCAAGGCAGTGGATCACGCACAACGGCTGCAATTGCATTGGCAACTACCGTTACAAGTGGCAAGTAATGTGCGAGGACAACACTTAACCCTCACCTTGGCTGACCCTTCGGGTACGGGAATTTTAAGCTACCCTACCACTGATTCAATCTCATTACCTAGCGCGTGGCACGACTGTCATTTGCAGGTTCGGGCCACAGACGCAAATGAAAAACCTGTTCCCAATGAAATAACACTGGATTGCACCTCACCACTTTGAAAAAGTGCGGTTTACAAACGTGCCAATAACGCCGTATCAGGATAACCATCGGCGGGTAACTTCAACTCCTGTTGCACTTGCCGCACAGCAGAACGTGTTTCCGCTCCGATAAAGCCATCCACTTTGGTAATACCCAAACCACGCGCCTGTAATTTCGCCTGTAACGCTTTGACCTCACTCATTGACAAGCTGTGAACAGGTGCATTACCAGCACGCAGCGGCGGCGCACCAACCAAACGGGTTGCCAAATACGCCACGGTCGTGGTGTAAACGGTGGAATCGTTCCACGCTAAAAACGCATCGTAGTTGGGGAAAGCCAAAAACGCCGGACCATTACGCCCCATCGGTAACAGTAAGGCGGCGACCGCATTACCACTCAACTTCGCGCCGCTGGGTGTGGTAACACCTTTGTCGCCCCATTCTGCTAGGGTGAGCTTATTATCCAAACGCGCCTGCGCCCAATCCATCTCACGCGGCACTTTGACTTCTTTTAACCACGGTTCGCCTGCTCGCCACCCAGCATTTTTCAGCATGGAGGCTGCCGAGCCTAGCGCATCCGCTTTGGATTGAATCAAATTACGATGCCCATCACCGTCAACATCCACTGCGTATTGGTCATAACGGGATGCCAAAAGCTGCATTTGCCCCAATTCACCCGCCCACGCACCGCGCATTTGTGCTGGGGTCAAATCGCCTTTTTGTACCAAGCTTAATGCCGCTAGTAATTCGGTACGGAATTTTTCAGGGCGACGGCAATCCCATGCCAACGTTGTCAGGGCGCGTAATGTCGGGGTATCGCCTTGCACCGCGCCGAAATCGGTTTCCAACCCCCATAACGCCACCAAAATTTCCGCCGGAACACCGTATTCGCTTTCCAATTGTCGGAATAATTTAGCATTGGTTTTAAGCAACTCGCGCCCTTTGCTTAAGCGATAAGGCACGACTTTTTTCGCTGAGAAGGTGAGGAAATCCATTGCAAAAGACTGCTGAGCGCGGTCGCGTTGGATAATGGTACGATCCGGCTCAATACCCGCCAATGCTCTTTCCACCACGTCTGCTTTTAAACCACTGGCAACCGCATCCGCCTTAAACTGCTGTAACCATTCAGGAAACGGCGTGTTAATCGTACAATCGCCCCACGCCGTGGTAGAAAGCAAGCTCACTAGCATTGCCCAAGCTGCAATACGCATGTGTTCTGTCCTTGTTTGTTGTGAGTCAGCCTAGCTTCCTAGCAACTGAATACTCCAGAACACTAAGAAACCAGCAAAGAAAATCAAAGTCGAAACGGGTTTTTCTTCCACTTCATGGGCTTCAATCAGCAACTCTTCGGTTACTAAATACAATAAAGCCGCTGCACTAAACGCCAAAGCCGCCGCAATGACCGTATTCGATGCTCCTGATAATAGGACACTTCCCAATAAAGCGCAGCCTAACACGGTCACGCCCAATAAGGCAGACAAGCCAACAATGCGCCAACCTTTGGTGCTTTCTGAGGTCAATGACAAACCCAAGAACAATAATTCAACCGATAATCCTAATGCCAAGACAAAGCCCGTTTCGCCCCCAGCGGCAAAACCAGCACCGATAATGAAACCATCCACCGCAATATCAATGAATGTTGCGATCAACAAGCCATGATTAAGTTTACCAGATTGTGCTTCTTCACCCGCCTCCAGACGCATTGTCCACAGCTTCATGGCGTACATGAACAAACTGCCCAAAGCAAATGCGCCAATCAGTACCCCTGCCGAAGCATGTTCGCGTCCGATTTCGGGTAAGAGTTCGACCGCCAAGGCAGCTAACACCACACCCGCTGCAAAGTGTTGCACCATACTGCGGGTTTGATGCGACGGATGCCAAAACATTGCCAATACCCCACCGCTTAGCGATACCAAAGCGGGAATCAGCATCCAGATAAGATTATCCATGATCATGAGCATTTCCCAACGAGCGACACGCTAATGCCAGTAATAACCAGCCTGCGATAAATGCTGTACCACCAATGGGCGTAATCACCGCAATCGTGGTCACACCAGTAAGTACATAAGCGTATAAACTCCCCGAAAACAGGATAATACCCAGCAAAAAGGCATAACCTGCCCGTTGCAGTAAGCGTACTTGCGTCACTTGCTCGTGCAGTAGCCCCACCACTAACAGCGCGAAGGCGTGATAAAACTGATATTCCACGCCGGTGTGAAAACGTTGCAGCATATGAGCATCCACCAACTTTTCCAAACCGTGTGCACCAAACGCGCCGAACATGACGGCAAGCATCCCGCCAATACTGCCCGCAACCAAGAAATGTTGTTTCTGCATGAAAGTCTTTTCAACCTTAGAAAGGTCTTATTTACACCATAATTGGGAGCATCACGTCAACGCGCAAACCACCTAAAGACGCAGGGGCAAATGCCAATGTCCCACCATATAACTTCACAATGTCCTTACAAATGGCTAACCCTAAACCATGCCCCTCCACCGTTTCATCCAATCGCACACCTCGTTCACTGAGTTGGTTTAAATCGTCCACACTCAGGGGTAAACCATCGTCTTCTACCCGAATGTGTAACTGTTGCTGATCTTGCCGAAGTTGACAGCAGACTTGTGTTGTTGCCCATTTACAAGCGTTATCCAATAAATTACCTAACAGTTCTAACATGTCTTCCCGATCCCCCAAACTGGGTAAATCCGGTGATACATCACTCTGAATTTGGCAGTTTTTAGACTGATAAAGCTGGTGTAAAACCGCGATCAAATCTGGTAAATCTTGGCTTGCCTGAAACCGTTGCGACACATGCCCCAACCCAGCCAATCGCGCCCGTTTGAGTTCACGCTGCATCAAATGGTGAATCCGCTCTGCCTGCAACCGCGCTTGTTGTGCCTCTACGTCATGAGCATCCCGCCCGTCCAAATACTGCATCAGTAAATTTAACGGCCCTTTTAAAGCATGAGCCAGATTACCCAAAGCATGGCGTGAACGCTCTAAACGTTCCTGCATAACTTGCAAAAGGCGATTAAACTCCTGAATCATTGGCGCAATTTCCAAGGGAACGTGCGTGGACAATTGTTGAATTTGCCCAGCTTCCAATTGGCGAAGCTCCACACGGATACTGTCCAAACGCCGAAAGGTACGCCGAATAACGAGATGTTGTGCCATCAAAACCAACCCAATACCTGCGCTGGCAAGCATAGGAAACAGCCACTTGAAACGATGCTGACGATGCACAATCCCTGACGCAGCATCCTGCATCACAGCAACACAGTCATAACCTTGCTGATGTAATGCTTGTAAATCGGGTAAGTTACGCGGCAACTGGCTACCAATCAGCCAAATTAACAACATGACTACCCCTAAAATCACAGCTAAATACCACTGCAATTGTTTTTCTAAAGCATTCATAGGGTTGACTCCGGCACAAATACATAGCCCTGCCCGCGTCGCGTCACAATACGCCAGTCGCCCAACTTACGCCGCAAATGCCGCACATACACTTCAATCACATTGCTATCACGGTCATTGTCTTGCTCATAAATGTGTTCAGTTAAACGCGCTTTGGTGAGAATTTTACTCGGATGTAACATGAAATAACGCAACAGACGAAATTCAATACCTGTTAAATCATGTACTTGCCCTGTTTCATCGATCACTTGTTGATGCGCCTCATCCAGTTGCAAACCACAACAACGAAACCAGTGGTCTTGCACCGTGGCTTGATGCTGACGACGTATGAGAGCCTGTACCCGCACTAACAATTCTTCAAAATGAAATGGTTTCCCCAAATAATCATCTGCCCCTGCTTTAAACCCTGCAACCCGCTCGTGCCACGCATCGCGTGCCGTCAGAATCAAGACAGGCACAGCATTGCCCTCCTGTCGCCACTGGCGCAGCACATCCAAACCATTACGCTGCGGTAATCCCAAATCCAAAATCACCGCATCGTAAGGAATTTCACGCCCCCAAAAGGCAGCATCCACACCATTATTGGCAATATCCACCGCAAAACCTTCACGGTTCAAACGCTGTTGCAGTCCTGAACTCAGTGCCGCGTCATCCTCTGCCAACAATAAACGCATTGTCATCCCTGCTTGCTAGTTACTGACCACGCATTTTACCACGCCCCGCACCGTGCCCACGCTCCCACGCACTGTTGACGATGGTATCGACTTGTTTCTGGGTCAATACCTGCGCTTGATACGCCACCCCCTGATTTGCCAATGCCGTCACAAAAGCTCGTAAGTGATTGCGCGAACCTGCCATGAGGTTATTGTAAACTTGCAACACGGCAGCCTGATTAGAACCTTGGCTGGCTTCTGCTATCGCTTCCTGCAAGTCTTTAATATCAAACTCCTCAATGAAGCCTCCCACTCGCAAAGCTTCAACCACAGACGGATTCCCGCGCTCCACCAAAGTGGTGTAAAGGTTCGCAATCTGAGCATTACTGAACACGCCGACACCATCACTCATCACCGGATCCGCCAAACCTGCCGCATCCACCAACACTTTGATAGCATCCATGTGGGTTTGCTCGGAACGTAACGCAATGTTTTGAAAGGTCGCGTTGCCCCAACGCTGATACAGTGTTAGGTACACATCACGCGCTAATTTTTCCTCTTCACGCACAAACAACAGGGTTTCCGTTTCGGCGGCAGTCAATGGCTGTAAGGTCACGGGTGTATTGAGGTGAATCGTATTATTCATCGGTGCAGCAACTGCCGTCGTACCACCACCACACCCCATTAAGAGCGATGCCACGACTACCAGCGTTGCACCGTAATACGAGCTGTGTTTTAAATGTAAAGCGTTCATCACGTTTTCCCTCACGGTGTTTTAACTCATGGGAATAACGTAACGCACCTATCTGAAATGAAGCTGAAAAAGGCAACCACGTCCGATCCGTTCGCTAAATACGACACCGAATCGTCACCTTTGAAACACAAACGACTACTTAAGTAATAAACTTTGCACTTGCCCTGCTTTGGTTTGACGGTGTATCTGCAAGCCAAAGCGCTCATACGACGCTACTGCCGCCTCCGCTTCTTGCTCCAAATAAATCACCCCATCGGGATTCAACAAACCGCGTGCCTGAATGATTTCCAACACACGGCTGAGGAAATCATGGCGAAACGGCGGATCAAGAAAAATCACATCAAACCCTTCGCCTTCCCGTTGCAGGTAGCGTAAGGCATCATCGTGTACCAATACCGCGCCATCCGCCTGCAACAAAGCGACATTATCACGCAAAGCTTGTACCGCTGCGGGGTGTTTTTCCACCATAACCACGGTTTTTGCCCCACGCGATAACGCTTCCAAGCCCAGTGCGCCACTGCCTGCGAACAAATCCAAACAACGCGCATGAGGAATTTGCATTTGCAACCAGTTAAACAGCGTTTCGCGCACGCGATCTGGTGTGGGGCGTAAATTTGGCACATCAGGAAAGCTCAGTCGCCGACTGCGCCATTCCCCACCAATAATGCGTAATAGATTATTTTTCATCGCCACCCACAATCACCGTCACCATTTTATCCGGCTGCATTCGGCGAGTGAAAGCCTCGGCGATTTGCTCGCGCGTTAAAGCATTCACTTTGCTGGTAAAGGTATCCAAATAATCCAATGGCAGTTGGTAAAACCCAATAACCCCAACGTATTCAATGATCTGACCATTGCTGGCGGTGCGTAAGGGGAAACCACCTGTCACGTCTTTTTTGGCCGCTTCCAACTCTTTATCACTCGGACCTTCTTTTTGGAATTTCAGCAACGTATCGCGCACCACCTGCAAGGCTTGTTCGGTTTGCACTTGCTTGGTTTGCAAGCCCACTTCAAACACCCCTAATTGTGCCATCGGTGCAAAATAACTGTACACGCTATAGCTTAAACCGCGATTCGTGCGCACTTCCGTCATTAAACGCGAGGTAAAACCGCTGCCACCGAGAATCTGATTCCCCATGTATAGGGTGAAATAGTCCGCATCACCACGCTTATTTCCTACCTGCCCCATGAGAATGTGCGACTGCGCCGATGGATACGGTATTTTAACGGTTTTTGCTTCCGTCACGGCGGGTACTTCAGGCAATGCAGCAGCCACCGCCCCCGCTGGCAATACACTGGCGATTTGTTCGGCCAATGCTTCAGCTTGTGCACGATCCACCGCGCCCACCATTGCCAGTACGCCATTTTTCGCCCCATAGTATTGCTGATAAAACGCTTTTAAATCGCCCACTTGCAGCGCGTTAATCGAAGCTTCTGTACCATTATCGGGCTGCCCATAAGGGTGATTACCATACACCGCTTGGAAAAATGCTTTACTGGCAAGACTTTCAGGGTCTTGCTTTTCAGCCTGCAAACCAACCAGGGTCAGTTTCTGCACACGCTCAAAATCTTTTTGCGGAAAATCCGGCGATTTCAGCACTTTTAACCACAAATCCATCGCTGTTTGCTGCTCTTTAGGCAAGGTAATGGTGCGTAACCCCACCCAACCCGTATCTTTATTAGTACCCGATGAAAATACCGCGCCAATCGCTTCAAACTGCTCGGCAACTTGATCTTCACTCAAGCCGTCCGCGCCCTTATTCAGCATGTCATTGGTCAACATGGCTAATCCGGCTTTCGTAC
>CAZTUZ010000049.1:0-15091 GCA_964617055.1 uncultured Thiothrix sp. | reverse complement strand
GATACGATACATAGATTAAAAAATTTTATTGGGAAACTTTCCATTCGTCAGGTAGTCATAGCCGTTTCCCTGTCGCGCTAGGGCTTTAGCGTGGCATATCAGGCAAATTGTGCGAAAGCATTCTATATTAAACGTTAAAGATATTTTGGCGGTGGTGATTCTCAATGAATAAAATGAACCACAAATTGGGGTTGGCAATATTATTGATTTGTCTTGCTTATTTCCCATTTAATCTGCAAGCAGGTGAAGCGCGTAGCTGTAATCAGTTTTCTGCTAAAACCCTTGGTAAAAAAGCAGAACCATATAAAAAGATCATTGAAAAAGCGGCAAAAAAATACGATGTTGATGCGGATTTAATTAAGTCTGTTATCGCCTCTGAAAGTTGTTTTCGGGAAATGGTAACATCCTGTAAGGGGGCTGCGGGCTTAATGCAGCTCATGCCAGAAACTGCTACTGAACTAGGCGTTTTTGATATTTATGATCCAAAAGAGAATATCGATGCAGGAACACGCTATTTATCGCGCTTGTTAAAACGTTATGGTGGTAGTGTGACTCATGCGGTTGCGGCGTATAATGCAGGTGCAGGTAGAATTGAGGCAGATGCTCCTGTGACCATTAGTTTTAAGGAAACCCGTGGTTACATCAATAATGTCTTGAGCGCATTGGTAAAGCTGGAAAGCCCCAAACCTGACAATGCAGAAAATTATGGCAAAGCGCAGTTGCTGTTGGCGGATTGGCAATACGCCGAGGAAGCTTATCAGGCTGCATTGCGTGGGGAGGTGCTTCCCCCCAAACGTCCTGCAACAACGCCCGAACCGGATACAACACAACCGCAGGTTATGTTAGCGGTTTTACAAAACCCGCAGCCTGTTAGTGCGCAAATGATATCCGCTGCACTATTGACAGAAACTACAACGGTTAAAGCAGAACCATCAGTGCCAGATGGTGATGCTCACCCTGCAACGATTGAGCGTTTGAGTGACTGCCAACATTTGCCTGCACCGTTGTTGCAACAAACACAAGTGCAAGGCAGTGGGCGTTATCGTGCATTCTTCTACACGGTGCAGTCTGAGGAAACCTTGCAGCAATTAGCGGATCATTTGGGAGTTAATCCACTTAAGATCATTGAATTAAGCAATTTACCGATTGGTGCAGATGCCGCGCAAACCCCATTAGTCTTGGGGGAACGTTTGAAAGTTGCGGAGTGTTCATACTAATTAAGCGCAATAAATAGGCCATTTGTCTAGCAAAAAGCTACGCATAATTCACATATTGCTAGGCAAATTTCATCAACTCGGTCTATAGTCGTGAGCTTCTGTATTACGTTATTGTCAAAGGATATGATAGGAAAAAGTTGGTGGCTAGGCGTGAGTGTGTCTCTAGCCGGAATCGCTTGGAGTCCTACAATTGCCCAAGCAGGAAGTTGTGCGCAATTTAGTGCTCCGATTTTATATCAAAAGTCTGCTCCATACCGTGATGCAATTCACATGGCGGCGCGGAAATACGCGGTTAGTCCCGCCTTGATTACTTCCGTGATTGCTTCGGAAAGCTGTTTTCGTGATTCGGCTGTGTCGCACAAGGGTGCGATTGGTTTGATGCAGCTTATGCCAACCACCGCAGAGGATATGGGAACTAGTAATGCCTATGACCCTGTGGAAAACATCGATGCGGGTACGCGCTATCTTGCTTACTTATTGCAACGTTACAATGGCAGCTTGACACATACCATCGCAGCTTACAATGCAGGCATGGGGCGTGTCGAAGCAGGGCAACCTGTGGACGTGCCGTACCAAGAAACACGCGGTTATGTGAAAAATGTACTCACCGCTTTGAGCACCCTAGAGCGTAACCCTCAAGCTAATCTGTACGCACGGCGTTCGTTAGCAAATTGGCAACGTGCTGCCCAGTTGCGCCAACAAGCGAGTCAACAACCTATTTATTGGCAAATCCCAACCCAAGCCAATGCTCCGCGTGTACAGTTCATTTCATCGCGTGGCTCAGCGGTTCAGGCGCAAGTCATTCCTGCCGCAAGCCATGCAGCGGATGAGCCAAGCTGTGACACAGTTGCGGATAATGTCCTACAGCAAACTCAACGTCAGGGCAGCGGACGTTACAGTGCGTTTTTCTATGTCGTCAAGGATGGTGAAACCATGCAAGACGTTGCCGCTCGTTTTGGCAAAGACAAACTTAGCGTATTGCGCCTTAACCCCGTTTCACACGATTACGAACCAATGGCAGGGCATCGCTTAAAAGTCGCGGAATGCTTTAAGTAATCGGCGGGGAAGTCGTCCACGCGAATCGCATTCAGCACCGCTTTGTGGGCAGCCAGTAAGCGTTCGGCACTGAAGTGATCCAGTAAGCCTTGGTCTTTGGCTTCGAGGATTGCCGCTTCAGTGGTGTGTGCCGCTAGTTGCCCTGATTTCATGAGGGTGCGGAGTTGTTTTTCCAACTCCGTTACCGCCAGTGTTTTGTGTAAAGCATCTTCAATGCGTCCCATGCGGTCTTGTGGGTCATTGGTGATGAAAATGCCTTGTGTGAGCCGTTCCCGCGTTGCGGAGGGTTCTAATGCCAACCGTGCGACTTGGTGAATCAAACGATCATTGGGTGGCGCGAATGGTTTGCCATACGGGAATAGGAACGAGCGCAATAATTTTGCTAACCACGGATGCGGTAAATTATGAATAGCGGCGAGCATGGCTTGTTGCGCATCGTGAATGGTTAAATCACAGGCATATTGCAGTAAGGGTAAATCAGCGGCGGGTTCACCTTGTTCTTCAAAGTGTTTCAAAACGGCTGAACACAAATACAAATTCGCTAGAATATCCGCCATGCGTCCTGATAAACGTTCGCGGCGTTTGAGATTGCCGCCCAAACTCAATACTGCGTAATCAGCTAGCAATGCGAAATGGCTGCTTAAACGACTCAAATGCCGATAGTAATGGCGCGTACAAGGGCTGCCGCACACCCGAAACACGGCATTACTCAAACCGTACCAAATACTGCGCCCCAGATTTTTGATTAAATGGCGTACATGCCCCATGAATGCGCTGTCAAAGGCGGCTAAATCGTCATGTTGTGCTGCTTGAATTTCCTTGAGCAAAAACGGGTGGCAACGCATTGCCCCCTGCCCGAATACCATCATGGAGCGGGTTAAAATATTCGCACCTTCCACGGTAATGCCAATTGGGATGGATTGATAAGCACGGGCGAGGTAATTGGATTCACCCATGCAAATCCCCGCTCCGCCGGAAATATCCATTGCATCGTTGATAATGCGCCGCATGCGTTCGGTGAGTTGGTATTTCAATAAGGCGGTAATCACGGCGGGACGTTGCCCCTGATCAATCGCGGTGGCGGTGAGTATGCGTGCGGCATCCATTAAGTAGGCGTTGCCCAAGATTCGCGCTAACGGTTCTTCAATGCCTTCAAAATGCCCAATTGGTAAGCCGAATTGTTGGCGTACTCGCGCATACGCTCCGGTGTAACGCGCTGCCAATTTCGCTGCACCCGTGGATAATGCGGGTAGGGAAATGCCGCGCCCTTCGCCTAAACATTCCACCAACATGCGCCAACCTTTGCCCGCTTGTGCTTGTCCACCGATTAACCAGTCGATGGGGATAAATACATCGCGTCCGCGTGTTGGACCATTTTGGAATGGAATATTCAGTGGGAAGTGGCGATTGCCGATCTCGACCCCTGTGTGATTAGTGGGAATCAGTGCGACGCTAATGCCAATATCTTCTTTATCGCCAAGCAAATGGTCGGGGTCGTAAAGGTGGAACGCCAAGCCCAGCAAAGTCGCCACGGGTGCAAGGGTAATGTAACGCTTATCCCACGTCAGGCGAATCCCCAGCACATTACTTTGCCCGTTAAAACTGTGGCGGCAGACAATGCCTTGGTCGGGAATCGAGCCAGCATCGCTACCAGCTTCGGGGGCTGTCAGGGCAAAACAGGGGATTTCCCGTCCATCAGCAAGGCGCGGTAAATAATGATTACGTTGCGTTGCTGTGCCGTATTTCAGTAATAATTCTGCCGGACCTAATGAGTTAGGGACCATCACCGTGACGGCGGCAGTAATGCTACGGCTGGCGATTTTCATGACGACTTGTGAATGTGCCAATGCCGAAAAACCCAAGCCACCGTATTCGGGCGGAATAATCATGCCAAAGAAGCGATGCTGTTTGAGGAATGCCCAAATTGCGGGCGGCAAATCGTGTAATTCGTGGGTAATTTGCCAGTCGTTGAGTTGCTGGCACAGGTTTTCCACCTCATTATCCAGAAAAGCTTGTTCAGTGGTGTTCAGCCGACTGATGGCAAGGCTGTGCAATTTCCCCCAGTCCGGTTTGCCGGAAAAAAGCTCGGAATCCCACCAAACGTTGCCACTGTCCAGTGCGTCCTGTTCCGTGGCGGAGATCGGTGGTAATTGGTGCTGCATGAGGCGTAGCAGCGGGCGACTCAGGTACTGTTGGCGCAGACGGGTGAACAGGTTCATAACGTTCCTCCTCGGAAGACCACGGCAAAGCACGGTAAGCGGGCGTGTAACCTGCGTTCCATGCGGGGTACTTAATCACATCAAAATACGGGGAATAATCGAAATCACTGGGGGTAATCAGGCGAAAATTGCGTTCGTAAAACCTGACTTCCTCCTGTTGCCCATTACGCACCAACGGCAAAATGGGGTAATGCACTTGTTGGAAACAACGCGCAATCATGCTCGAACACACGATGTGCGTGGGTTTACCCGCATTGTGTTGAAATAGGGATGACCGCCAGCGGCGCGGCAAAATCGCGTAAGGGAACATAAAACGCGCTAGGTCCAGCAATTGGCGCACGTCGTATTCCATGCCTAAATGCTCGATAGCAAATGCCACCACTTTATCCGAATCTTGCCACGTTAAACCCGTGGGGCGGCAAATACGCAAGTGTTCGTGCTGATACTGGCGTAACGGATTCACCACCGTGCCTTGCCCTAATAAGGATTCAATCACTAACGGTTCATTGGCATCGCCGGAATAATGGGCTTCCACCCACAAACGCGCCTTGGGGTTGCGAATGTCGTGTAAGCGTCCGATGTAAAGCGCGGCGTGTGTCCACGGCGATAGCACGACGGTTTGGATGACTTTGCTAACGCGCGATTGCCCAGCGAATAAGAGCACATCTGAGGGGCGGATTTCGCGTTCCAACCACGCAAAATTGTAGGGCAGTTGGGAAGAAGCGGTAGGGGGCGTACTATTCAGCCAAGTAATGCCCCGTTGCCACAACCATTCGGCAAGTTGTTTAAATAATTCTCGAATCTGCCGGAACATAAACGCTCCTTCGCAGGGAGGCAGGATGTTCCCTGCGCTATATAGTTGAGTATATTACTCTGATTAGTTTTGTGTGCAATGGCTGGATAAATGGTTGGGTCTTGTCACTATTCGTTAGCTGAATAACTTCTTATACTTGATAGCGTTTTCTAATGTGTGAGGGGTTTAACATGAGTGAAGAAAAAGACCAGAAAGACGACAAAAAGCACACGGGTTGGATTGCAGCAGTAGCGGCGATTGCAGCATTGTTGGGGGCGTTGGGGGTGAATCAGTTCTTCCCACGTTTGGTGGAATGGGCGGTTACACCGAAGCAAGAAACTTTGTTGTACAGTGGTTTTTACCGAGAAAATGCTGATCCCAAGGATGAGACGGTAACGTATTTACGCTTTGCAGGTGATGGCACGGTGATGAGTGCTTCCGTGGAGGCGGGAGCAAATGCGGGTGCTGTTGCTAGTTGGTTTAATACAAATGCCAAGTATGCAGCGCGCGGCACTTATGCGATTACTCATGATGGACAATTGGAAGCATCCGTAACGGCAATGACAGGAGTCAGTATTGGATACACGGGACGTTTGCAAGATGGTGTTCTGCATTTACACATTAAATCCAGTAATGGTCGTGAAAGTGATGCAACTTATTCCTTCATGCAAACGCCTGGTTCATTTTGAATATATTCAGCGGACTCGGAATGGCATTATGTGAGTTCGGGTTTAAATTTTTATATGAAGCCGTGTTTGAAATGGGAATTTTATCATGGGGCTATAAAGTTCAGGCAGAAAAGTTTTTCATATAAGAAATAAAGTAACAAAAAAATGTTACTTCTAACGTTACAAAACTGTTTGTAACATCACCCATGCTTAAGTTGTACTAACAATTAGTAGCAATATGTCAAAATAAATCGCTTTGAACGTCCCTCGATATACTAAGGCTGCATTTTTGCTTATGCAGCCGCTTTTTAGCAGTAGATGGTATAGGGAATAAGTGACATATTGTACTGGTTGAGTTTAATTAAGTGAGTTTCCATTCTTTAACTTTATTAAAAGTTTTATTGTAGTAGTGTCTTTCGATTATTATTAGCGTAGTTAAAGCGAGCTGTGTTTAAGCGCTAGTTCGCTTGTTTTTTACCGAATTTTTTCAATTGTTTGCAATGCCTAATGCCTATCATTAGCTTTTTTTAATGTAAAAGTACCAAGTGGGTGAAAGCTTCAAGTACAAAAGCGAGTGGCGTGCTACAGCAACCTTCGGACAAAACATCGATGATTGACGTAAAATAAAAGGCAATGAGTAAAATATCGCAATGCCTAACACTGTGTATTTGAAAGAAATAATAAATCTGCCTTAAAGAAAATCAAAGATATAGCGTTTTTAATAACGTAACTTTGTTACTTGTGGTAATAAAGCAGCATTTGTAGCATGGGCAGCACTTAGGTATTACTTAGATGTTAAGGCTACTGTGTTCCCCTGGTGGCCTATTTTAAAAATAAACTTGAAACACGGTATGCTGGTTTGGTCAAAGATATATTGTGTTGGTTTTGCTTAAGTCTCAACTCTCAGGATCGTTTGACATTCTGTTATCATCGTAATAAGTTTTTTGCTACTTGTTATTAGTGTAGTTAAAGCGAGTTTAATCGAAAGGTGGCTCGCTTATTTTGTTCCTTATTCTCCAGTTATTAATTTAATTAATTGATAGGCGGTGTATCTGATCGCATTGGCTGTTGTTTGTTGCTGATGTTTGTCGTGTATGCTGTCGTTCGCAGTCTATTGGAATTGATTTATTATTAATCAGCCTTTCTTTTGATAAATAAAAAATATGGCATTTTCCCCAAGGTTGTTATATTTATAGCAAGTCGATCAGATGTTGCATAAATGAGTTGGGTTTATTTCATGAGTAAAATTAACTATTTGTTTTTATTGTTTTTCTATTCGGTTGTGGCGACAGGGGGGCTTGTTGGTTGTGGCGGTGGCGGTAGTAGCAGCAGTGGAGAATCGTCTGTTGTGCGTACTGACAGTCGTCCGAATGTCATTTTTGTATACACTGATGATCACGGTTACGCCGATATTGGTGCTCAGGGGGTTATTAATGACATCAAAACGCCTAACATCGACCAGTTAGCAGCAACAGGGGTTCGGATGACTGATGGTTATGTAACCGCACCGCAGTGCACGCCGTCTCGTTCTGCGTTAATGTCAGGTCGTTATCAACAGAAATTTGGGCTGGATGATAATAACTACACGCCTTACCCATTGAGTCAACCCATGTTAGCGGAAAAATTGGGGGCTTCCGGTTACAAAACGGGTATGGTGGGTAAATGGCATTTAGAAATTGATCAAAACTCCGCAGATTGGTACAAAAATACTTACGCTGGTTCAGGCACATTTAGCCTAGCTAATATTCCCGAAAGTGAAAAAGTAAAATACTACCCTGAAAATCGTGGTTTCCAAGAAAGTTTTTTTGGCTATAGAAACAACTATCGTGCTAATTTCGATACAAATGGTAATACATTTTCTTATCGTAATGTTAGTGACAGTCGTTTTCGGGTAGATGTTGTTAGTGATGCGGCCGTATCTTTTATTAATCGTCATAAACAAGACCCATTCTTTTTATACGTTGCTTATTACGCCCCTCATGTTCCTTTAGAGGCAACCGAAGAATATTTATCCCGTTTTCCTGGTAGCATGCCAGAACGGCGACGTTATGCATTAGCAATGTTAGCTGCTGTGGATGATGGTGTCGGGCGTATTATGCAAACATTGCAAAATTATGGTATTGATGACGACACCATTATCTTTTTCATGAGTGATAATGGCGCACCGCTGGCATTAACAAAACCGGACACACAACCTGTTTCCGCTACTGATGGTGCGTGGGACGGCTCAGTGAATGATCCGTGGGTTGGTGAGAAAGGTATGCTAACAGAAGGTGCAATTCGTGTTCCTTATGTTGTGAATTGGAAAGGGCATTTACCGCAAGGTTTGGTTTATCGTAATCCTGTTATTACATTGGACGCGACTAAAACAGCCGCAGTATTAGCGGGCGTGGATAGCAGTGATTTAGATGGTATTAATTTGATTCCCTACTTAAACAATACGGCTTTAGTTCCAGAACGCGCATTATATTGGCGTTTTTGGCAACAAGCGGCAATTCGTAAAGGGAAGTGGAAGTATTTGCGCAAAGCTGATGAAGGTGATTATCTGTTTGATTTATCAAGTGATTTTAATGAGAAGCAGAACCTTATTGCTACGCATCCTAATGTGGCCGCTGCTTTACAACAGGAGTTAACAACATGGAGCGCGACATTAAAGCGTCCTGGGCTACCATCAGGTAGTATGTCTCAGCCAGAACAAACTTGGTATAATTACTACTTTCAGTAATTAATGGCAGCATGGCCATTCTTAATATTTGGAATGGCCATGTTTATGAAAAGTGTGTGGGTTTTATTTGACTCCATGTTCACGAGTGGAATGGAATTTCACATCCGGCCATTTTTCTTGCGCCATTTGTAAATTCACCCGCGTTGGTGCAATGTAAACCAGTTCGCCGGAATGGTCGTAAGCCAGATTTTGCGCGGCTTTGGTTTTAAATTCCTCGAATTTCTTTTCATTGGTTGATGTAACCCAGCGTGCGGTTTGCACGTTTACGCCTTCAAACATCGCATCGACTTTATATTCGTCTTTTAAACGTTGCGCTACTACATCAAACTGCAATACACCGACCGCACCGAGAATCAAATCATTATTATTTAATGGTTTGAATAATTGTGTTGCACCCTCTTCACACAATTCGGCTAAACCTTTTTGCAATTGTTTCATTTTTAGTGGGTCGCGTAATTGTGCGCGGCGAAATAATTCTGGTGCGAAATTCGGAATCCCCGTGAATTGCAGGTTTTCGCCTTGGGTAAAGGTATCACCAATGCGAATACTGCCGTGATTATGAATCCCAATAATATCGCCGGGGTAAGCGTCTTCGACGTGTTCGCGGTCAGAAGCCATGAAAGTCAGTGCGTCAGGAATTTTAATATCCTTTCCAATGCGTACATGTTTAGCTTTCATGCCTTTTTCAAATTTACCAGAACACACGCGCATAAATGCCATGCGGTCGCGGTGTTGCGGGTCCATATTGGCTTGGATTTTGAAAACAAAGCCCGTGAATGGTTCTTCATTCGCTGCCACTTGGCGTGTGGTGGTCGGGCGGGCTTGTGGAGCGGGTGCATATTCGACGAAATCATCCAATAATTCCCGAATCCCGAAACTGTTTAATGCCGTACCGAAGTAAACAGGTGTGAGTTTACCGTCTAGGTATTCTTGTAAATTAAATTCGTGACTTGCACCTTTAACTAAATCGATTTCATCGCGTAACTCTTGTGCCTGAAAACCTAAATGTTCGTCTAACACTGGGTTATCCAAACCTTGAATTTCATCGTAATCCAATTTGCGTTCGGTACTGGGTTTATACAAGATAACTTTATCTTGATATAAATGATAAATGCCTTTTAAACGTTTCCCCATGCCAATCGGCCAAGTAATCGGGGCGCATTTGATTTTTAAAACCGTTTCAACTTCATCCAACAACTCAATTGGTTCTTTACCTTCGCGGTCGAGTTTATTAATGAAGGTCATAATCGGTGTATCGCGTAAACGGCAAACTTCCATTAAATTAATGGTACGTTCTTCAACCCCCTTTGCCACGTCGATCACCATTAATGCCGAGTCAACAGCGGTTAAAACGCGGTAGGTATCTTCCGAGAAGTCTTCATGCCCTGGTGTGTCGAGCAAGTTGACAATGCGTCCGTTGTAGGGGAACTGCATTACGGAAGAGGTTACAGAAATGCCGCGTTCTTTTTCCATCGCCATCCAGTCCGAGGTCGCATGACGCGCTGCTTTGCGCCCTTTAACCGTGCCAGCAAGTTGAATCGCACCCCCGAATAGCAATACCTTTTCGGTCATGGTGGTTTTACCCGCATCGGGGTGGGAAATAATAGCGAAAGTTCGGCGGCGAGCCGTTTCTTGCAGGCGATCAGTCATGGTGTACGCACGTTTGGGAGGTGGAAAACAGCGGATTATAACGGAAAGTTGGTGGGGGCGGGTACACCTCGACACTAACACTTGGCTAGCCGTTACAGTTTTGCCATTGTTGTATCATCCCATGGGTTAATCAGCGTTAAGTTCGGTAGAAAATTAAAATCTACCGTATTGCGAGTTACTAGGGTGGCATGGTTCGCCCGTGCAATGGCAGCAATTAACATATCCTCCACGCTCATTGGACGACCAATTTCTTTGGAGTAGGCGGCAATTGCAACGTAAAACGGTGAGGCATAGCAGGTATAATCCAAACAACGCTCTTCAAACATTGCAAAGATTTCCTTTGCTGCATCAGCGAGTTGATGTTTGCGCTTTCCCTCTGGTAATAAGGCAATTCCCCATTCGATTTCCCCCTTGCTAATACTAGAAAAGTATAAATCAGTGTCGAGTTGTTCATCGACCCACGCTAGTACATTCGCATTAGGTTCTGCTTTCATCAATTCGGAAATAACATTTGTATCTAATAAGATCATGCTGCACCTTCTGAAAAGTCTGGGGCAGAGCGTGGGCGTGAGCGCGTAGGCAAAGCCAATTCCACGCCACCGATAGCAGCAACACGTTGATGAATGCGCGTGCCAAAGCCTTTTCGTGATGTACGAGGTGTAAGAATGTGCTGTAAAATTCGTCTAACCTCCTCTTCCATTGAGCATTTGTGTTGTGCGGCACGAATACGCAGACGAGCTTTGAGATCGTCATCTAAATGACGGATAGTTAGCATTCCCATACAGTGATATTCCAACAGCTTAAAGATGAGATCATTCTAAAAGCTGAATGCAGTGAATGCAAAACGGTATGATTAATTAGAGTTGTTTATTTTTCAATCATTGTCAATATAAAAAATTGATCAGATAGCGCGGCAAACCTCGCCGGATAGCGCGGTGGCAAGACGGCTCGATGCCGCCGTAGCCACCCAACAGACAGATATATCGGTATTGTCAACATGGCTTACCCGTTCTATATTCTTGCTACCCACCGTTGTAGGCGGCGGGATTCTGGAAGTACCGCAGGATAGGCGGGAAGGGTTCTCTCCAAAGCGGGAGTTTGAAAAACCAGAATGTAGCAAAACCCATCGCTCTGGAAACTGAGGTTGTGTAAAAGAACATTTCCCTTCGGGGTTGCAACGGACTAAAGATAAAAACTCGGTTTTTGTATTGTGACCCCATTCCCTTGTAATCGTTGCGGTGCTTGTTGCCGCAACGTGCATTTAGCTAAAGAAACGCAATTTCTTGACCGTGGAGATGGTTGTTGCCAACACTACGATGATAATAGCAAGCAGTGTCGTATTTATGCTGATCGTCCCAGCATTTGCCGTGTGGATGAACAATATATCATCAATTACCGAGCATTCATGACTTGGGAAACGTTTGTTGAGGTCAATGTGCAAGCCTGTAAATCAATCAATTCAAAACGCGCTTCAGGGTGAAATATGCTTGCTTTGATCATGCGTTCGCATTCGATGTATGTTCAACAGTGTGGTTTAGCTAATAAAACCATCTAACAAATTTACGCTGGTGTTTATCCCACACAACAGCTAATCCCCAATCTTGTGACGCTGTGCCAAAACTTGGTTTTTTCTTTGCCTGTTTTGCTAAAATGAGCGGATGGAAGAAAGCTTATCATTCGTTGTCACGTTAGAAGGCGGTCAGCCTTCGGTTCAGTTGGTGGTGCTGGAAGGTTACCGTCATCCTAATCGTATCCTTGAAATCCCGTTCGGTTTATTGGATTTCCGCGCGTTAGTGCGCAGTGCCCAATCCACTGGGGATTATTGGATTGTGAATGCCACACCGGATTTGCCAGAGTTTCAGGTGGAATCGGCGGTTTTTGTACGTCACCGTGATGGCAAAATCCTGTGGGATATTGTTTACGAGCATTACGAACCGTTTTTGGATGTTGAGTTGGATGTGGATGATGACGAAGAGGTGGATGAGTTTGAGGAAAATGTCATCACTTTGACGTTTAATCCGTTTCAGTACGTCAGTGCTTTGTATCAGTTTTGCCAGCATTACCCGCAGATCAAACCTGTTACATTCAAGCCCAAAATCATCGAAGAAGCTGCAAGCTTAGAGCAATACTTACCGCAGCTTTATATTTTGTGGCGGCATCATGGGATGGCATCCGACGCAGTGGATGCCGACGGACAGCCTGCCCATGATGAAGATGCGTTTGCCAAGCAAGCCGAAGAGCAGTGGACAGATGAAATTTTACACGCCATGCTGGAAATGCGTTTTGGTGATATTCTCGACAATATTGATGCTTACTTGGATTCATTGCCTGAAGATGTGCTGGCAAAATTAGAAGCCGATAGCGAAAGTATCGAAAAAGCTTTGAATGAGCGGTGGGAAAAATTGGTGAGTTCCTTGACCGAAGAAGAAGCGGAGGCTCTGGAAAATGACCAAAGTGCGAGTAAGTTCCCCAATAGTTTGAAGCTGCGTTTAATGCGTGAGTTTTTAGCGGGTAATTTGTCGGTGTTATTGGGGCATACGCTCGTGCCGGACGATGCCGATAGCCCCACTAAAGTGGTCGACATCGCCCGTTGGCGCAATAAAGAAAAACAACCTTAGAACACAAAACCCGCAATGATAAAGCAGATGGTGGCAGCACCGCCTGCGAGTAATGCGTATGGTAGTTGGGAGTCGGTGTGTTCGATGACATCACACCCTGCCGCAAGTGCGGAGATAATGGTGGTATCCGAAATGGGGGAGCTGTGATCCCCGAATACGCCGCCAGAAATCACCGCACCAATCACTATGTGTACGTCCGCACCTGTTGTAACCGCAAGGGATATACCAATCGGCATCATAATGGAAAATGTTCCCCAGCTTGTTCCAGTAGCAAAGGAAATAATGGCAGATAGTAAAAAGACTAACGCTGGAATCCACGCGGGTGAGAGCCATCCTTGTGCTAAGGAGGCGAGATAACGTCCAGTACCCAGCTCTTTAACCAAGTCGCCAATCAAAAATGCCAAGACGAGAATCGTAACTATTGGTAATAGTTCACCTGCTCCGGCAAACAGGCTGTGAAAATAATGTTTACGGCTCATGTTGCCAACGATAACGTATTGAACAAATGCTGTAAGCAGGCTGGCAATTACCGCGTAAAAGACGGCGGTTGAGCCGCTACCTTCAAAAAAAATATCCAAAAATGATAGGCTTTCCAGCACTTTACCATCTTCTAGCAAGCTAGTTCGTCCCGTGTAATACAGTGCTACAGGCATCATGCCAACCAAGACGGCCAGTGGTATGAGCATTCGCCAAATATGCAGACCTTCTGTGGGGATAGGAATGTTCATGACGGTTGCTTTTTCTTCGTAATTGCGCATCGGGCCAATATCCCAATCGCGTAAAATCACATAAAGCACTAGCGCGACCGTAATCCAAGCATAAAAATTATAAGGAATCGACAAAATCAGCGTTTCGACAGCATTACCACTTAAATTACCACCTGTGATTTCCGCCGTTAATAAGCCTAGTAATAATGCACCCCAGCCATTCAATGGAATTAGGGAACAAATAGGGGCAGAGGTGGAATCACAAATGTAAGCCAGTTTCTGTCGTGATACACCGTACTTGTCAAACAATGGACGGCATACTGTGCCTGCGACTAAGGAGGTAATCGACGATTCAATAAAAATCACGATGCCAATGGCATAGGCGAGTAGCATTGCCCCACGTCCTGAACGGACGGTCTGACTTTTTTGCGTTAAGTAGTGAACCAAGCCCGCAACGCCACCGCTATCCACCATCAAGCGCATGACAGCACCAACAAATAATGAAAAAATCAGCGTTTTAACAACCCAGCCCTCGGCGAATAAATCCACGATGCTATCGAGCATGGCTAGGACTGCCGTTAGCGGTTGAAAATTATTTAAAATAAGAAATCCAGAAAAAATACCTGTAATTAGCGAAATTAAAACGTCGCGTGTTATTAACGACAATGCAATAGCCAGCAATGGCGGTAATAACGACAGTACACCATATTCCATAAAAAACTACCCACAACAGACACCTTCGCGGCAAAGCATAGCACAAGGTGCTGAAATATCAGGTAAACAAATCGTCTATCTGGGTAGATTCCACGAGATTTGCACCAGAATCACTCAGTGGTGGAACGCTTGCTGCCATTGTGGTGCGAGCTGTTCAATAAAGTCGCGTTGCAATATCGCCCAAATAACGAGTGGGGCAATCATGGGTAATAATAGCGTGCCAATTTGATACCCCAGTGCAATAAAGTCAGCACTTGTTTGGTGAATGCCTTGTTGCGCTAAAAATGCAGGCCCTACATCGAATGTGAGTGTTTTGAGGATTTTAAAAGCCATGCTGAATATTTCAGTTGGCAGAATCAGACAGACACCCCAGCACAGTTTTGTCCATTTTGCGTCGCTAGGTGTTGCAAGAATAAGCGCACATAATAATGGCATTCCGTAGCTATAAACCAGCGGGTTGGATTGAAATCCCAGCACGTCGTTACCTATCGGTGGTGACACGATAGCTCCTGTGGCATCGCGTCCGAAATTTGCTGCCAATACCAATTCGTGACCGCTAAGTTTTAGCCACATGATGGCATCAGGCACAAGCCAGTTCAATAGCTTACCCGTGGCTAGGGTGACAGGGGCGAGGTGCTACGCCGCCGTGAGATCCCGTACAAGCAAGGTGAGCGGGACAATGATTAATACGCCCAGCATGAAGCGTGTGAGCGGGCGGCGTGTG
>CAZTUZ010000048.1:0-15289 GCA_964617055.1 uncultured Thiothrix sp. | reverse complement strand
TCCGCAATCTGCCGCGTTTGGTAGGTTGCTTCCAGTTCGCCCAGCTCCACAAGCCACCATGTGAGCGTCTCGCGTACACTGTCTTTGTTCTTAACATCCAGCATCACGCCGTCTTTACAGACTGGATTTCCACCTGCCAGCTTGCGAAACCATGAAGTTTTACCTGCTGACTGTTTACCCTGAAGCACCAGCATGTGTTTACTCGCGCCCCCGTCTTTTGAATACAGCGCATTAACCGCACCCAACAACCAACGCCGTAAATAGATTAACCACATGTCGCGCTGACCTTCTGCTACGGTGATTGTGTCCGCCAAAGCTTCAATGCGGCTTACCCCATCCCACGGCTTGCTGCCTATCCACTCTTTGACAGGGTGAAACTTATGCATGTCCGCCCACTCTTTCAGCGCACGGTCAACGTCACCGAGTTCCCACATCAGTCCATTGCGTTGTGAAATTCCGTACAGTGTGTTCAACGCGCCTTCGTGGTCGCCTGCATCAACGCCGAAACCCTCATACTCCAACATGTGCCGCATAGTGTTATGTCGCACACGGCATCCGTAATAGCCCAACAGCAACGCCACATTTTCCGCTGTGCAGATTGGTCGTGGGTGTTTCCCTTTCGTATAGTGTAAGAACTCAGCATCATCACTAAGCGGTATGCTAAAATCCACCTCGCCCGCAAGGTGCGCCGTATCATTCCACGGTTTCGCGTACAGCCCGCGCAACTTCGCCTTCAAGTTCTTGTGATAATCATCCGCCGCAATGCGGGCTTTGAGTGCAGCGGCTTTACCTTGTTCAGCGGTCTTGCGTTGCTGTGCCTCGACGTACAGGTTTGCCACAAACGCGGCACGACTGCTTAATGCTTTCGCCACGTTCTTACCGTTAAGCCATGTCGCCGCACTGCCCACATCAAACTGATGCTTAGACAGACACCACACCCATGCACCGTTCGACTTGATCAACCCAACGACGCTTTTACGCGCCGCATCGTACAACGCTTTCCGTGCGTTGCCGTCCACAACATGGCACGGTATCGCAACCTTAGCCATCTCGTGACACACGCTATAGACAGCGTTCCCATAATCAACTTCGCCAGCCACATCAAACCACCCTATGGGATTGCCATCCTTGCGTGTCGGATGTTTAGCCGCATAACCGCGCATCCACTCGACATCACCTTTCAGCAGCCCAGCCAGTTTACCGCCTTGCCAATGATGTTCAGCCCCATTTCCACCCTTACACGTCTGTACATGCGTCTCGCTCTCTTTAACCTTGGACTTCAACCCTGCCGTGATAGTCGCCACATCTTCCGCAGCGGCTTCAGCAACGTCAACGTCAACCTCCGCCACAGCACCCGCAAAACCCACCGCCGCGCTCAGGTAATCCGCACCGCCACCACTCTCCGCCGTGCCACCCAGATACGCAGGCTTCGCGCCGAACCCCTGCACAATAAACGGTGTCGGTACTGGTGCAACGCTCGCAACTTCAGCAACGCTCGGAGGTACTGATAAACAATTGCTCGAAGACTTAGCAGCCCCGCCAGCACTGCCCACATTGCACGCCTCGACCCCTTCACGCACTTTCTCGCTCAGCACATCAGTGCTGCAAAGCCCTGCAATATTCACGCACGTTCGCGTAATTGCCGAAGCTTTGAACACACCCACCACTAAATCCAACAACTTAGCCTGCCCATCGCTGTCGATGTCTTGCCACACCTTGATACTCTTGTCACTTTGGTGCGTGGTGAGTACATAACCAGCCGCTTGTTTAGCCGCTGCATACACTGCCTTACCCCAATCAACTGCACGCCCATCATAGTAAGCCGCCACCACATCAGCGTCGCCAGCCAAAACACCACTGACTAAATACTGGTACTTATTGCGAACATGCGTTTTGTCACCCGCGTAAGCCTTAGCACCTTCAGCCATGCACCACGCTTTGAACACCTCCACGCTCGGCAACACACCCAACGGCTTAGTTGATGCATCCACCAGTGTTTTATTCGCCGCAGGCATTACACCGCTTAACCCACTGTTTGTCAGATTATTGCTACCGTTCGTCAACGTGGGTACATTCTGTTGAGCTTGTGCCTCCTGAGCCTTTAACTGTGCGCGTACCTTGGCGGGGTTCACATAGTCGGTGTTATCGCCTGCCAGTTTAAACAGCAGACTGACGTTCCCGCTCTTAGCCAAATCCATATCAGCGGTTTGTTCCCACTTCTTTTCATCCTCAGCCTTCCATTTCGTTCCGCGCTGCGTCCACTCCCGCCAAGCTTCCTCGCCACCTTCCACGTTATGCAGCAACGCCGTTACATCTTTCCAAACATCGTAATCCACGTCAGGGCTGATATACTTCAGCGCATCCAGTGCATCATCTGCCTCTTGCCCCGTGATCAAACCGCCCGAAGGTACTGAAGACTTAACAATGCTTGGAGACTTAGAAGCCCGCTTGGTCGTAAAGTGCTCCACCCATCCCGCTGGTAATGCAGCTATTGGGAAATCTTTAATCCAGCGATACGCCTTAAGCTGCCCATCGTCGCCCTTGAACACAGATGGGGGCGCAATCACTAGCTTGCCGTGACTCTGAAAGTCGCCGAACGCCTCACCGTTTGGTGTCTTCAGCTTAGCCGACGGGACACCCGTACCTTTCGGCACACGGAAATAGTAATGCACGCCGCCACTTGGTGTTTGTGCGGTTGCTGTATCCGGCAGTTCACCCAGTTCCGCCGCTAGTTCTGCCAGACCTGCAAACCCTTTTGCTCCGTTCTTAGTGTCGATGTCGACAACGACCAGATCAAAATCCCCGCCCGTCGCTCCCGTTGCAATACCCAGATTATAATTATCGTTACCCGCAAATAGCTTATGAACTTCTTCGCTATCACTCGTCGCCACGTTCTGCCAGTCTTTTATTGCAGGGATTTTAGCCATCGGCACGCACGGAAAAACCCGTAATCCTTGTTGCGCAAGCCCTTTAGCCGCGATTCTCACTTCATCCGCAATTCCCAGTTCAGCCCACGGCGGAATATCTCCAACGTCGATACCTTGCAGCCGTGCGCTTATCGCTTCCTGTATAAACTGCGCTCTGTGACGTTCGTCCGTGTCGTCAATCTCAGGCGATGCGTTAAGCAGCACATCGTTACACGCTTGCAGATGCGCAGGCTTCGCCCCGAACCCCGCCTTAGTAAACGCTGTCGGTACTGGTGCAACGCCATCAACTTCAGCCCCGCCGTCTGTATCGCCCTGCTGTGCGTCGCCCGCTTCAACTTCCACCAATTCAGGTTTCAGCCCTTCGTCGCTCTCAGGCGATTCTGGTGCGTCCTGCACGGTTTCCTGCTGCAATTCCCCAACCGCCAAAACTGGCGCAGGCTCTTCGACCCCATCCACTGCACCGCTGCCCGCCGCTGTGTCCGCAGGTAAACAAATGCTCGAAGACTTAGAAGCATCGCATAACGGTGGCATGTTCCACCCGCGCACATTTTTACCTTGGACGCGGAACGGGTACGGCACACGCTCACCACCCGCAGCGGTTAGAGCATCGTGATGCTCTGCCGTCAATTTCTCCACACCTAACGTCTCGGCAATCGCCGTGAGCGGTACACGTTTCCACTGATCTTTGGGGGCGTTAAAGTCCCACACCTCGTGTACATTTAGCGACTTATCGCTACCGTTCACGTCTTTTAACTGCAAATCGCATGAGTTCATGCTATAATCTCCTTAAGTTTTACAGACATTGCTATAGTCTCTTAATAAAGCCCTTACAGTTAATCTCTAAGGGCTACTTTTTGCCAGTTAGGTACTAAACCCAACAGCCCGCACGTTCCGTGTAATCAGGTCGGCGCATAGCCTCCCGCACATCCAACAAGTGCTGTGGGTTTCCAGCCTCTTCCAAGAGTTGATTAGCCATCCGCACCAATTGTTGCGGATTTCTAAAAGTAACGCCGTTCGTCATCAACACAGCCGCAAGGTGCGCCACAACCACAGCACGTTCATCGACACCACCAGCACCAGCAAGCCCCTGACTGCCATCGGGGGCGTGAACTTCCGGTGCAGCCAACGCCACACCGTCCTTATCCAATACAACATCAACGGTATTCATTTCTTACCTCGTCCCTTGCGTTTCTCACGCGATTTGAAAACTTCTTCCAGCTCGGTCAGCACTGATTTATGCCACACCGCTTTATTGCAAGCATAGTATTCGGGGTGGCGAAACATTCCCCGCGTTTGCCATAAGCGCACCGCAGGGATACTGGTCTCAAAGTACGCTGCAATCTCAGCATAACCCACCAAATCCCGACTATTAAAAAACGTTTTATTCGCTTCCATCTTCAGCACTCCCTCCCAAAAAATACTTTACATATCAAGTAATTATAGCAAAAATCAATACATTTCAATGACCGTTCGTCAGATAAATTTGCATTTTATTTAAAAGTTTTTCGCCCCAATATGGATTACGTTAAGCCCCACAATGCGCTGCACCTCTGCCCACAGATCACCCAAGGCTTTGCGTTTCTCAGGTAAAAAACCGTATCGGTCATAGATTGCTGTCACGGAATTGTCGGCATGATTAAGCACATGCTTGAGGACTTCGCGCCCCGCCCCCAACATGCTGATCAAGGTGGCTGCGGTTCTTCTCAGGTCATGGACGCGGGGGCGTGGAATGCCTTCAACTTCGTCCCACAACCCAGCCATTTTCAAATCCACTGTGCGGTGAGTTAGCGGCTTTCCCGCTTTGCCACTGAAAACGTAAACCCCATCGCTGTGTTTCGCGACAGTATCAAGTACAGACTGCATCCCCGCGCTGATAGGCACAACGTCCGCGCTGCCGTTCTTTGTGTCAGTTATGCGTATCAGACCGTCATTGATGTCTGCCCACTTCATCCCCAGCACTTCGCCCAGCCGTTTGCCACTTAACAGACAAAAGCGCAACACTAGCCCAGCCATGCTATCCCCGCTGTTCGCCCATAACTTTCTGATCTCTGATTCACTTAGCACGCGGTCGCGTGGCTTTTCCTTTGTGCGTTCGGTGTGAGTAACGGGGTTCGTGTCGCAGTAATCCCGTCTGATTGCCCAGTTGAAAATCGTACTGAGCAAAGCCCGAATACGGTTAGCCACCGCCAAGCTTCCACGGTCGCGGATACTGTCTAGGATACGATTGATGTCTGAACGTTTAACGTGCTTGATTCTGAGCTTACCGATGTACGGCAGAATGTGGGCTTTGATATTACCTTCATCACGCTTCCATGATTTCTTGCGCTGCTTTGCATAGCGTTCGATGTATTCGCGTGACACCTCCGTGAACGGTGGATTCGCGGCTTCTTCAGCCTTTGCCTGTGCTTCCGCTAGAATAACAGCTTCTTTGTCGCGTCGCGCTTGGGCAGCAGGGTCATAACCGCACTGTAACCGCAGCCGTAATTCTGCCGCGTGTGATTCAGCTTGCTTCACGCTTACAATATCAACGCGCCCCAAAGTTATGACATTTTGTTTAGCCCCTGAGCGGTAGCGGAAAACCCAGTTGCGAAGACCTGTTGCATGGATGCGGACTTTTAGTCCGGCAACGCTGCCCACCGTGTGTTCTGTAAACCCCTGTTTGGGTCTGGGTAACTGTTTAATCTGTGTAATCGTCAGCTTCATGCGCAGCACCAATGTCTTGGTAACAAACTAAGAACTGCCGCTGTGTAAGCTAACAGTCCGCCATGCGTAAGCATCTGAAACAACCCAACTAATCCGGTCAAAACCTAGTCACTTGTCTCTGGAAAGGCCCGTTGTGCCGGATTCCCCTATCCGGCACTGGTTTTTTTGCATCCAAACCGTCATTAGGTTCGTACTAGTCGTTATGGCAGCAATAACGAGGTTACACCTATGTCCCGCTTTCACTTTCTGCACACCATAGCGCGTGGTTCGTCACTGACTTTGACCGAAAACGCTGTGACTGATTACGCACTTTACCAACGTCGCCGTGAGTTTTTGAAAACAGCCGTCGGTATCGGTTTGTTGGGCTTGTCAACCCCACCGATTGTAGGGTATGCAGCAGATGCTGCGGCTGATGAAACACCCAATAGTTGGGAAGACATTACCACTTACAATAATTTCTACGAGTTTGGTACGGATAAAAGTGACCCCGAACGTTACGCTAGTGTATTGCAAACTTCGCCGTGGTCGGTAAAAGTGGATGGTGAATGCGAAAAGCCGGGAGTATTCACACTTGAAGACGTGCTCAAGCCGCATCATACCGAAGAGCGTATTTACCGTTTGCGCTGTGTGGAGGGTTGGTCGATGGTGATTCCGTGGTTAGGTTTTCCACTTGCCGACTTAATCAAGCGTTTTCAACCCACGTCTAAAGCCAAGTTTGTGCGTTTTGAAACCTTACTTGACCCCAAACAAATGCCAGGGCAACGCGACAAGGTGTTGGATTGGCCGTATGTGGAAGGTTTACGCATGGATGAGGCTGTGCATCCATTAACATTCATTGCAACAGGGTTGTATGGCAAAACGCTGCCCAATCAAAACGGTGCGCCGCTGCGTTTGGTGGTGCCGTGGAAATACGGCTTTAAAAGCATTAAATCCATTGTACGCATTAGCTTTGTCGAACAGCAACCCAATACCAGTTGGGAACGTTCCGCGCCGTCGGAATACGGGTTTTATTCCAATGTGAACCCTGATGTGGATCATCCACGTTGGAGTCAGAAACGCGAGCGACGCATTGGCGAATTTTTGAAACGCGATACCTTGTTATTCAATGGTTATGCTGATCAAGTCGCAAGTTTGTACAGCGGTATGGATTTACGGAAGTTTTTCTAATGCAAATCGCCGAACCTTGGTTTACGCGGGTGGTAAAACCTGCGGTCTTTGTAGCGTGTTTATTGCCATTGGCGTGGTTAGCGTGGGGTGTATGGCAGGACACTTTAGGGGCAAACCCAATTGAAACGCTGACGCGCAGTTTGGGTGAATGGGCATTACGCCTGTTATTACTCACGCTATTGGTATCAACCGTGCGCCGTGCTGTGAATTGGGCGCAGTTACTACGCTTGCGCCGCATGTTGGGGTTGTATGCGTTTTTTTACGCGGTATTACATTGGTTCAGCTATTTGTGGTTGGACCAATTCTTCGACTGGGGTGAGATTTGGCACGATTTGCTGAAACGTCCATTCATTACCGTGGGGATGTTGGCGTTTGTGTTGATGATACCGTTAGCGGCGACTTCGTTTAAAGCTGCTATCCGTAAATTGGGCAAAAACTGGATGCGTTTACATCGCCTGATGTACCCCTTAACCGCATTGGCAGTGCTGCATTTTTGGTGGTTGGCGGATAGCAAAGCGCGTACCGCCATGCCTTTAGTCTATGCCATTGTGCTGGCAATTCTACTTGGGGAAAGATTATGGTGGGTGACACGGCGCAAAATCGCGCTTTCAAGATCGCGTTTATCGTGAATTTTAATGTACGCGCCTAGGAACGAAACAATGCGATGTACTAGTAATTTAGGGTCTGGAGAAGGTGCAAGCACGACGGCAAATAGGTCTTCTTCCTTTTCAAGAAAATGGCAAGTCAGCGAGTCTGTCGCGTATTGTTCGTGGTGAATGTCAAGCACATAGCGTTTATCGTGTTTGCTAACCACAATGTAGTTATCTTTTTCAATCACATTGAGTGGTATGGTCATAATCGTACCTATTGTGAAGTGGCGATACGCGGTGCGTATCTTCATTGCTTCCAATAAGACTAATACTACACTGCACAAAAAGCAATGAAACAAAAGATGGTTGGTGTGAATCGGCTGCACAAGGTATGGGAATTAGAATGACACAATCAGGTCGTCGATTTCCTGTACCTCTTTACGAATACGGCGCATCACGGGCAGTAATTCTTCAAATACGGCGAACAGTTGGGGGTCCAGTTGTGTACCCGCCATGCCGCGCATGAGTTTCAGCGCATCTTGTTCGCTCATGGCTTTTTTGTAGACACGTTCGTGGACGAGGGCATCGTAAATATCGACAATGGTGGTAATTCGTGCCGTAATGGGAATGTCTTCGCCTGCCAATTCACGAGGGTAGCCTGTGCCGTCCCATTTTTCGTGGTGACAAAGCGCAATGTCTGCTGCCATATCAAGGGCTGGAATGTGTGAGTCTTGCAGCATTTTCGCGCCAATTTCGGTGTGACGTTTCATAATCACGAATTCGGCTTCGGTGAGCTTGCCTTTCTTTAGCAGAATGCGGTCGGGAATGCCAATTTTGCCAATGTCGTGCATCGGCGCGGCAATACGAATGTCGTCGATTTGCTGGGTTGACCAACCCAACGCTTTCGCCATCGCCGCTGCGTAAAGCCCGATGCGTCTGATGTGTGCGCCTGTTTCTTCGTCGCGATAGCTGGTGAGACTCACTAATTTGATGGCGATTTCTTCCTCACGCTGTTTGATTTTAAGCGTGCGTTTTTGAATTTCATTTTCCAGTTTTTCTTGGGTCAGTAAACCGTCGCGCACTTGCTGTAAACGGCTCACTTCTTGGCGGTATTTTTCGCCTAGGTTTTGCAGTAGTAAAACTGGGGTGTTGTCTACCCATAATGCACTGGCTTCGAGTGCGAGTTCTTGCCCTAGTGCGTCTTCTTCAATCCATGAGCCAGAAGTGAGGGGAAATTCTCGCCTGGCTTGCCAGTGTTGTTCGGCATCATCCATGAAGCAGGTGAGGTAAGGGAATATTTCGGGTAGTGCGCAGGTTTGTGGACTGGAGGATTTGCCCAGAAAAAATACCAGCCAGTCAGGGGCTGGGGCATGTAGGGTGAAGCGGTCCGCATCGTCGCGCACGAATACGACAATGTTGAGTGCGTGATAAATAGTGGTTAGTAAATGATCCATAGGTTGGCACATATTCTTATTGTCTGGGTGAGGGGTTAAGCGGTGTTGTATTCACGCGCTTATGCCGTGAGTAATTGGGTTGCCAGTTGTTGAAAGAGTTGATCCACGCCGCTGTCTAATTTGGCACTGGTTTCAATCACGGGGTAGCCCAATTGTTCCAACTGGCGTATTTGTTGGGGTTCAATCTGCCATTGTGCTTTGAGGTCTGCTTTGTTGATCGCAAAAACCATCGGTAGGTTGTTGATACTGGTTTTCACCATGTTATGCACCGCAATGGCGACCTCCCATGAATTGGGGCGCGTACCATCCATGACCACGATATAACCCGCCATGCCGCGCAGGTAAGTGGTACGAATGCTGGAAAAGTCATCTTCTCCGGCAATATCCCAAATTAACAGCGAAAGTTCTTGTTCACCAATGGTAAGTGGTTTTTTGTCGATCTTTACGCCAACAGTGGTGAGGTATTTGTCAGTAAAAATGCTGTTCACATAACGGCGAATCAGGCTACTTTTACCAACAGAAAATGCACCAAGCAAGCATATTTTTTTTTGAATCATGAGACTTATCCTATCGTGTCAACGGTTTGCCCAACTTAGCGTGATTCCGATTAATATAATGCAATCTGGTAACGTACCGTGCGTTCACGCGGGTGCTGTGTGAAGGCTTGGGTTTGTAAAATAAAAGCAGGTACACCTCGGTTAATTAGGGCATTGCGTAGGGTTTGGGCGCGTTCTTGTGCCAGTTTTTGATTAAATGTGTCATTACCCACCTCGTCGGTATTGCCAACTAATGTGACCTGTAGGAGTTGATTTTCTTGTTTGGCAGCTTGAAACAGTTGTTGTAGTTGCCGACTGAGCTGTGTCAGATCAATATTGTTTGGTATTTCGGCGCGATTAACATCAAATGTGTGAACTTGGCTGGTGATTTGTTGTGTCAGTTCACGAATATGTTGTTGGTTTGCCATGTGTTGTTGGCGGTTTTTGGTTTCTTGGGCATCCGCTCGGGCTTGCACAAAGCTAGGTTCTAATGACCAAAATGGTTTGAAATCAAATGTCAGCCCCAAATTGCGCTGCACATCGGGTGTGATGATTTGTTCTGGGGAGCGTGCCAATGGGTCTTGTAAACCTTTGATCACATAGCCTTGTGCTTGCGTTTGGGTCGTAATTAGCACAATACCAGGTTCGGCTTTCAAGGTGGCTAAAGTCTGTTGTAATTGCAGGGCGTGTTGTTGTTCTTGACGGTAGTTTCGGTAACTCACATAACCCAAAGCACTAACGATGGCGATTAAAACTACATAAGCCAGCCAAGGGGTACGTTTCGTGCGTTTGGTTTGGGCTTGTTGTAACAAGCATTGGCGAAGTAGTGAACTCGTCCCCGTGAAAATGGTGGTATCGCCCTGAAAATTTTGTAGCGGTATGGCGTACTGATGATGGATATTTTCCGTAACGCTTTGTAAGTGGGTGCGCAAACTGCTCGGCGGTGTGCCGCGCACCACCATTGCTAATACGGCATAAGGGCCATGTTCTATTAATACTGTTAAGTCGCCTAAATTCAAGGTATGCAGTAAATCATCCTCATGTACGGTAAAAGAGTCAGCGATAAAATCTTGAATAGCGGTTAGCATTCCTGAAACGATTTCAGGGTCTTTGCTCATGGCGTTGCTGGCGACAACGTGTTGGAGTAACAAGCCCGTGGTGCGATGGATCAAAAAGACCTGTTCCACTTGGTAGACAAGGGTATTTAATAGGGCAATTTGTGCGTAACTTTGCCCGGTTCGCCATGCATCCCAACGCCACTGCCACGAGCGAGGGGATACGCTTTGCTCAAGTAACTGGTTAAAGTTTTCTAATGCTTCGTTCAATGCCTGTTGGATGGATTTGCGAATGGCAGGTCCCATGACGGGGTAAAGTACATCTGCAAAGTGTTTGGGGTTTTGCGTGACGGTTTGGTGCAGCGCGTGTTCGATGCTTGGTGCGAGGAGTTTGGATAAAGACTGATCCGCCGCTTCACGTTGTTGCAAAGCTTCCGTGATAACCGCCGCCACACTGGCGGTGTATTTATCTGACTGCTCAAATTGTGCCTTTAATGCGATCAAGGCATCGTAGTCTTTGCCAAACAGCAAATGACGCAACTGAGCAAGGTCCGGCGAACCAGTCGTCATAAAACCCGTGTGTCTTGGTTAGGGTGGAGTTTGGGAAATTAAGCCACGTTGTCTCCGGCTAGTTGTTGACTAACTTGCTCTAACAAAGCGGCAATGAATTTACGGTCAGCTTTGTCATTACGCAACTGTTCGCTGGCTTGTTTAAGCTGTGATAGTAATTCATCCCGTTGTTGGTCAATGCGTTGACTGAGTTGTGATACTTCCTGATCAATGCGTTGTTGGGTCGTGTCTTGCTGGTGTTGTAATTGCTTATGTAACGTTTCGATACCCTTGCTGGCTTGCTCGAAATGTTTACGCGCTGTGGCAGTATCACCAAGACGTGCTTTGGTTTCTTCAGCTAGTAAATCCTGAACCAGTTGAATTTCGTGGCTAAGCGTATCGAAGTTTTTGCGCATTTCATCACGCACAGAGTTGGTCCAAACCTTCACGAAACGTTCCAAGGTCGCCAGACGCTTCTCATTTTCGCGGGTTTGTTCACCAAACAAGATATTGCGCACCATATCGAGGTTGCGATCTTGTGGTACTGTGGCAAATTCAGATTCTAATTCAGCGGTATTCATAAGCTTGCTTCTTTATTTATTTTTATTGTCATATGCAGCATGGATGCTGATGAGGCGCATCGCAGGATGGCAGTCAATCTACCATCCTGTGGACGTGCTTACCAATTTTCCTGACTAAGGGCAGCTTAGAGTTTAGACATCCATTGTTCATGGAATTGGTGCTCAGGTAGTTGCCATACTTGAGTGTGTAATTGGGTCAGTAAATCTGCATCTTCCAAAATAACCAAGCGTTCGCTATTGGAAATCGCGCTTGGTCCTTCGGCTAACAGACGTGCCAGCCACTCTGCACGCTGTTGGCGGCTAGAGGCCGGAACATTTGAGCGTTGTGGAATGTACGTCATGTGTTGGCGGAAGGCTAATGGGTCAACCACCACGCGGATGAATAAATCACGGGTAGAAATGCACGGATGCCGTTGCAATTCTGCGTAGTTTTCTTCAAAGCGTTGCAAGATAAAGTCAGGTGCAACCTCATCGGGCGTGCGGAACAACCAGTGGCGTTCACCAATTTGTATGCTGGTGATTGTGCCCATCGGTACAGCCAATATTAGTCCAAGTAATACTGGCATCATCCACAATAAAGCCATTGGGTTGGTAACGAGTAAAATCGCACTCCAGACAATCCCAATCGTGCTAACCCAGCCATATTCCTGCATGGCATCTTTCCATGCCAAACCACCGCCGATACGTTGTTGTGGACCCCAACTGGCACGTTTGCCGGACAGAATTTGTACCACAAACTTGCTGTAGTAGAGCATGATTACAGGGGCGGTAAACATCGATAATAGGGTTTCACCCAACATGCTGGCATTCAGCCCCCAAAAACCACCAAAGAGTGGTGCGGCTTTTTTGCGGATAGCATGAATCAAGCCAAATGTCTTGTAGAAAAACAACAAGATAATGGTGAGTATCAGTAGTGCTGTGTTTTCTATGGTTGGTGGAATCAAAATCAGGTCAGGATAGACAATAGCTAAAATCGACAAAACCGCCAACCACACTAACCACACTAGCGAACTCAGGTAGGACATGATCCCACCTAGCATCAAAAAGCGATGCAAGTGCGAAATACCGTGCGACCAGATAATCAACCAGTGCTGCAAATTCCCCTGACACCAGCGGCGGTCACGTTTTAAGGCATCAGTGAGCATCGGCGGCGGACGTTCAAAGCTGCCTTCGAGGTCATATGCTAACCACGTTTCCCATCCAGCGCGGTTGAGTAGCGCGGCTTCCACGAAGTCGTGACTGAGGATTTCTCCACCTAAGCGACCGCCTTCTTTGAGCTTAGGCAGATGGCAATGTGCCATGAATGCTTGGGTGCGAATAATGACGTTGTGACCCCAGTATTGGCTTTCACCCAGCCACCAGAAATGCAGTCCCGCAAAGAAAATCGGGCCATATAAGCGATTAACGAATTGTTGCCCACGCGCATAAATCGTATCGAGGCCAATGTTATAGAGAGGTGTTTGAATCAGACTGACACGCGGATTACGATCCATTGCATCGACCATGCGTACCAATGCGTCACCAGTCATAAGGCTGTCGGCATCCAACACCACCATATATGGGTGACGGCGACCCCAACGGCGGCAAAAATCCATGACATTACCGCTTTTCTTTTTGGTGCGGTGTTTGCGTCGGCGGTAGTGAATGCGATTAGTATTGCCCAAATCGCGGCACAATGCTGACCATGCGGCTTCTTCGCGCAACCAATTGCTGGCGTTATCCGTGTCAGATAGTATGTAAAATTCAAAGTGTTGTAAGTAGCCAGTTTTTTCCAAAGATTCGTAAATACTTTTCAATCCGGCATACACATAGGCAATATCTTCATTGTAAATCGGTAATAAAATCGCGGTGGTTTCGGTGCTCTGTAACTGGGGGAGCGGCGTATCGGGTGCGGTGGTAATACGGTGTTTGTCACCATGCCACAATACCCAACCACCCGCTAATGCCGTGGTAAAACCCAAGGCCATCCAGAAAAAGAGGATCGAAAAAGGGAATAACAGGAGTGCTTTCCATGCCCACGACAAATCGGCTGGGAGGTTAAATCCCAGCCATGACATCGCCAGTAAGGTGAGCAGTGCCACACCAGAGAAAAAGAGAATGCGCCGTTGTCGGGCTGCACTGCGCCAGTTAGCTGGCTGATATTGTTCGTTCATTCAGTATTAGTGATGCAGATGACGCTGACGAGAGCGTAATAGTCCGAGGCTAATGGCTTGTAAAGGGGCAACACGAATACTACTGCGCTCAAAGCGGGGGCCGGTTTTTGCGCGTGAATCCGGTTTGGTTTCTTTCACTTCCTCGAAGTCCAGAGCTTCATCCACCATATCCAAGCTAGGTGTGGTGGCTAATTCAGCGCGAACCGTGCTGATGAAGCGTTGAATCAGTTCCTGTTCGGAACAAGGCGTAGAGCGTGTCAGTTTACGCGAGACATTTTCCAGCAGTTGTTCACGTTCTGCTGGTGGCACGCGATACAGTTTAAGGTAATCATCCGCACGTTTCTTAGCCAATGCCCATGAATCCATGCGGAGAACGGAATCCAACCCTAGGTGGCTGGATGAAATCGTTGTTTCTTGTACCATCGCTTCCTGTTCTGTCTTCTATTCTTGAGTTACAAAATTCAGGCAATTTTTATGCCAGTATTTTGGGATTGTATCAGTTTTTCCACTGCTTATGGTGCGTTGCACAATGCCTGTGGTATAGGGTAAGACCACGTTTCACTCACGGGGTTTCCACCGTTTGTCAGTTTTATGTTCAATTTCATTGGTCCGTCACAGTTTTCTGGGAAAACTTGCGCGATCACACGCCATCCTTTGACGTAAGGATTTTCTTGGACAACGGGTGTTTTGGTTTGGCCTTTGCCTTCAAACACAACATCGGCGACAGGTGGCTGTTCTGTTTTTGCAATATCCGTAAAGTCCACAATAAAACGGATGCGCCCTTTGTGTCCCGGTAGACCATCCACCGCGCGGTTTGTCGCACGAGTTGAAACAACTTTGCCCAATTGGTGGGCGGGTGGATCATCCGAACGCCACGATAAGCGGTAGTGCAAATGTTGTGGTGCTGCGGGACTGCTGCTTTTCCAATAAGCAACAATGTTGTCGATCATATCGGATTCAGTGTGCAAACGTAACAATTGGATATTACCTTTCCCCCAATCGCCGATAGGTTCAACCCAAGTGCTCGGACGCTGGTGATACCATGCCTCTAAATCTTGGTAGTGAGCAAACTCACGATCACGCTGCATTAAACCGAAACCACCGAGTTTGTCGATAGGCAGTGATTGCACATTGAAATACGGCACTTCGGCTAACGGCTGCCATGTCCATTGTTGGTCTTGTTGGATCAATAGGCCATCCGAATCATGTACTTCAGGGCGATAATCACCGTATTGGTGCGGCGAATTTTCACCGTGGAAGAACATGCTAGTCAGTGGTGCGACCCCCAATTCAGCCACCGCTTTGCGTGGGTAGAGTTGTGTTTCTACTTCCATCTCGGTGGCCTTGTTTGGAGCTAAGACAAAACGTGTCGCGCCGCTGAGCGATGGTGAATCCATTAAGGCGCAAAACACAAGTTTATCCGCATTAGCGGTAGGTTTTTCCAACCAAAAGCTCGTGTAGTCGGGAAATTCCTCTTGACCTTCAATCGAGGTATTAATCGCCAACCCCCGTGCGGATAAGCCATGTCGTTGGTCTTGACCTAGTGCACGGAAGTAGCTTGCTCCTTGGAATAC
>CAZTUZ010000047.1:0-15832 GCA_964617055.1 uncultured Thiothrix sp. | reverse complement strand
ATTCTGCCGGAAGTGCAAGCGGTGTGTGATCGGGTGCAAATTCTCAATCGTGGCAAAACAGTGTTTAACAATACGCTGGATGGGATTGATTCCTTGGAAAAAGTCTTTTTTGAATTGATTTTTCGTGATCCGAATATCGAACCAACAGGGGTGGAGAACGTCGCATGAAAGCGTGTTTAGCCATTGGCTTAATGGAATTTCGCCGTTTGTTCGTCTCGCCATTGGCGTGGAGCGTGTTGGCGGTGGTGTTGTTTATTCTGGCGTGGGTATTTTTATTGGGTTTGGATGAGTATCTAACTCAAGTTCAGCCCCAAACCGCTGGCATGGAAAATCCGCCAGGCGTGGGGGATTTGGTCATTGCCGCGCTGTATTTGTGGGCAGGGATTGTGATGTTGGCGGTGATGCCTTTGATGACCATGCGTTTGGTCGCGGAGGAACGCATGAACCAAACCTTGCCATTGTTGACTTCTTCGCCGTTGTCGAACACCCAGATTGTGTTGGGGAAGTATGTTGGGTTGTTGGGGTTTGTGTTGTTGATGGTGGGTATGGTGAGTTTAATGCCACTATCGTTGGCGTGGGCGACGAGTTTGGATTGGGGGCGATTGGCAGCGGCGGTATTGGGGTTGAGCTTATTATTGGCTTCGTTCGCAGCAGCGGGTTTATTTTTATCGTCATTAACCCGTCAACCCGTGATTGCAGCGGTGACAACGTTTGGCTTGTTATTGTTTTTAGTGGTGTTATATATCTCTGGAAACTCACAAGGCGCGGGTAGTGAAGTATTCGTGTATCTCTCGCATTTTGGGCACTTTTTGTCATTCTTGGACGGTATGTTTAACAGTAGCGATGTGCTGTATTACTTGTTGTTTATCAGTGGTTTTCTGATTCTAACCATTCGTAAGCTGGATAATGATCGTTTACAAGGATAAGACCCATGAAAATGAGTAAAACCGCGCACCGTTGGTTGGGGCTGCAAAACGGTGTGTTTTATGTCTTGTTTATTGCCATGATAGGCTTGCTGGGCTTTTTAAGCACCCAATTTAATGTCACTGCTGACTGGACGGCCGGAAATCGCAATAGCCTTTCTGAACCGACACAAGCTTTGTTACGCACATTGGATAAACCGCTCAGATTCATTGCTTATGTTCCCGATGATGCGGGTTTGCAGGGGCAAATCAAGAAACTGGTGGGTAAATACCAGCGGGTTAAAGCGGATACTAGCGTGGAGTTTGTGAATCCTGATTTAGACCCCGCTCGCGCGAAACAGGATGGCATTGAATATGCGGGGCAATTGGCGATTCACCTTGGCGAACGTAGCGAAGTGGTGGAATCCGTCACCGAAGAGGTGGTGATGAGCGCGTTATCGCGCATGAGTCGTGGCGGTGAGCGTTTAGTCGTTTTTTTAGAAGGGCATAATGAGCGTAATCCATTATCTACGGCTTCCACGGGTATGTCGCAGTTGGTGGAGCATCTACAGCGTAATGGTTTCAAAATTCAGCCGCACAATCTCGTGCGGGCGCAGGCTATTCCTCAAAACGCCAGTTTCGCGGTGATTGCGTCGCCACAACAAGATTTACTGGCGGGGGAGGTGGATGTGCTGAAAAAGTACCTCGAACAAGGTGGCAATTTGCTGTGGCTGCAAGACCCCGGTGGTTTGCATGGTTTGCAGCCGTTGGAAAGTTTATTGGGGTTAAAGCTTTATGACGGCACGGTAATTGACGCAAATGACAATTTGCAGGCCATGTTGGGGATTAACCATCCAGCAGTTGTGCCGATTGTCGATTATGGTAAGAGCGAAATCGTGGCGAAATTGTCAGGCTTACAAACCCTCTTCCCGTTTGCGACGATGGTTGCGCGTGACCCGCAAGCCAGTGATAAAACGGGGGCTTTGGCGTGGCAGACAGAAGAATTTCTAACCACATTGCCTGCGACATGGTTGGAAACCAGTGGTGTGTTGGAAGGCAATGTCAAATTCGACGAAAACAGCAATGATTTGCCAGGGCCATTGCCGATTGCCGTTAGTTTAATCCGCGAACTCGCTGCTCCGAGTGATAAACCGGATGCCAAAGCGCGTGAACAGCGCGTGGTGGTGGTAGGCGATAGCGATTTCATGCTCAATAGTTTTGTCGGGCATGTGGCGAATCTGGATTTGGCAACCAATATTTTCAACTGGTTAAGCCAAGATGACACCTTATTAGCCGTGCCGATGGCGCGTGCGCCAGATACGCAAGTTAATCTCAGTAAAGTCAGTGCATTGCTGATTGCAGGTGGCTTTTTGGTGGTATTGCCACTGGGCTTGATTGCCGCAGGAACGTGGATTTGGTGGCGACGCAGAAAGCGTTAATTCGTACCAAATAATGCAGGAGAAAACAGCATGAGCACCACAATTCGACGGTTATTGTTGAATGTAGTTTTATTATTGGTGGTTGGTGGTCTAGGGGGGTATGCGTGGTGGCAGCAACAACAACCATTCCCACAGCCAGAAACGTTATTGGCATTTGGTAAGGATGCTGTGCAACACGTTACTGTGCAGCGGCAGCTTAGTGATCAGCGTGTGGAACGCATTCGTCTGGAAAAGCAGGATGCGCACTGGTTGATGACTGAACCCAAACAAGCGGTGGTCAACCCAACGCGAGTGGCGCAGTTATTTACTTTGTTAGATGAAACGGTGACAGCCAGCTATGATGTGGCGGGGAAGGATTTGAAAACTTATCAGCTTGATCCTGCTACTGTTTCCCTAACTTTCAATGATCAAACAGTCGTGTTTGGGATGGATAACCCCATCTCGCATCAGCGTTATGTGTTACACAATGGCAAGATTAAATTAGTATCCGAGGCGGTTTACGGGTTGCTTACGGGGGAAGTGGCAAATTTACTTGCATTGCAATTAGTACCGCCTAACCAGCATTTGCAACGGGTTACTTTACCTAATGGTAGTGATGCAAAAGCGGACATCTTAGCGAATTGGCAAGCCGCCGATGCCATGCGTGTCGAAGCATGGGATGCGCAAACTGCTCCTGCCGCAGCAGAGAGCGTGATGCTGCATTTGGGTAATGCTACAACATTAAAATTAGTGATTCTTACAAAAAAAGGGGATTTAGTGCTGGGTAATCCTGCATTGGGTGTGAAGTACGTCATTCCAGAAACCCAGCGCAATGGCTTGTTACCGATTTAAGCCGATTGGGGTTTTTTATCCAATAAGACGGGTTGTTGACAATTAACAGGGTATTTGACAATTGTCGCCCTGACTTGAGGTGTTGCCTTGCAACATTGTTGACACTCAATAATAATCTTTAGCCCATACCAGTGTCGTGCACGACACATCCACAGGCTTAGTATCAATCACAGGCGTAGCATATGGAAATCAGTAAAGGTCTGGATTTGCCTATCACGGGTAAGCCAGAACAGGTGATTCATGCGCATCCTGCTCCACGAACGGTTGCTGTTTTAGGGCGTGATTTCCACGATTTGCGCCCTGCCATGCAAGTGCAGGAAGGCGATAGAGTCAAACGCGGGCAGGTGTTATTCACTGATCGCAAAAATCCCGACGTAAAATTTACTTCACCAGCAGGGGGTGTCGTAAAAGCCATTCATCGCGGGGCAAAGCGGGTGTTGCAGGCGGTGGTCATTCAGCTCGATGAACAAGAAGAAGCTGAAACATTTCCCGCTTATTCTGTCGCTGAATGTGCGCATTTGGATGCCGCTACGATTCGTCAGCAGTTGTTAGACTCAGGGTTATGGATTGCGTTTCGTACCCGCCCTTACAGCAAAGTTCCGAAAGCAGATAGTAACCCCGCGTCAATTTTTGTCACTGCCATTGATACCTATGCCTTGGCAGGCGACCCCAGCGTTATTATTCAGGAAAATCCCGCCGCGTTTCAGCTTGGTTTACAGCTTATTGCTAAGCTTGCACCCAAGGTTTTCGTGAATTATCAAGAAGGTGCGACTATCCCGCGTTATGAGGCGAATCATGTCAGTTATCATGCATGGCATGGCCCGCATCCGGCGGGTTTGCCAGGCACGCACATTCACTTTTTAGACCCCGTAAGTGAACATAAAACCGTTTGGCACATTGGTTATCAGGATGTAATGGCGATTGGCAAGCTGTTTACCGATGGTCAATTGAGTGTCGAACGGGTGATTTCCTTGGCTGGACCTGCGGTGCTCAAGCCGCGTTTATTGCGCACCCGCTTGGGAGCGAGTACGGATGAGATATTGGATGCTCAATTAGACCCTAGCCGCCAATGTCGGGTGATTGCGGGTTCGTTATTGGCGGGTTTTCGCGCTGCGGGTACGAGTGCGTTCTTAGGGCGTTATAACGTGCAAGTGTGTGTGATTGAAGAAACTCAGCCGCGTGAATTTTTGCATTGGTTAAACCCGTGGCTGGAACAATTTTCGGTGATGAAGGTGTTTTTCCGTCCCGGTTTGAAAAACAAGGCTTTTGCCATGACCGCCACGCAACACGGTAGCCACCGCGCTATGGTGCCGTTGGGTTCTTATGAGGCAGTAATGCCGCTGGATATTCTGCCAACGCAATTGCTGCGTTCGTTATTGATACGCGATACGGTAATGGCACAGCAATTGGGTGCGTTGGAATTGGATGAGGATGATCTGGCATTGTGTACTTTCGTTTGTCATAGCAAGTACGAGTATGGCCCTGCATTACGCGATTGTTTGTACCTGCTGGAAAGAGGAGAGTAAGGATGACGAATAAATTACGCCGTTTCCTCGATAAAGTTGAACCGCATTTTGCGCGTGGCGGTAAATATCACAAGTTTTACGGCTTGTTTGAAATGGTGGATACGCTGTTATTCAGCCCGCCGAATCGTACCATCGGTGCGCCGCATGTGCGTGATGCGCTCGATTTAAAGCGCATTATGGGTTATGTCTGGGTTGCTACGTTCCCGATTATGTTCATGGCGTGTTGGAACACAGGTTATCAGGCGAACATGGCATTGCACAGTTTGGGATTGGAACATGCTGCTGGTTGGCGTGGAGCAATCCTTGACATGATTGGTTATGACCCAAAAAGTTTCTTTGACAACTTCATGCACGGCTTGCTGTACTTTTTGCCTGTCTACATGACGACATTTGTGGTCGGTGGGATGGCGGAAGTCGTGTTCGCCTTGGTGCGTGGTCATGAAATCAACGAAGGCTTCTTTGTTACCTCGATTCTATTTTCCCTGACGTTACCGCCGAGCATTCCATTGTGGATGGTGGCGTTGGGTATTTTGTTCGGGATTGTGATTGGTAAGGAAGTGTTTGGGGGTACGGGGAAAAACTTTATCAACCCTGCGTTAGCCGGACGTGCCTTTTTGTTCTTTGCTTACCCCGCGTTTATGTCAGGTGATGCGCCGTGGGTGGCGGTGGATGGTTTTTCCGGTGCGACGAGCTTATCCGCAGCAGCAACAGGGGGCGTTGCGGCGATTCCTGTGTCGTGGTGGGATGCGTTTATTGGGTTTGAAGCGGGTTCACTGGGGGAAACCTCTACCTTGGCGATTTTGCTAGGGGGCGGGTTTTTGCTGTTCACGCGCATTGCAAGCTGGCGCATTGTGTCGGGCGTGATGTTCGGCATGATCATGACTTCGATTCTATTCAACACCATTGGTAGTGCAACCAACCCCATGTTTGCCATGCCGTGGTATTGGCATTTGGTAACGGGAGGGTTTGCGTTTGGCATGATGTTCATGGCAACCGACCCTGTAACGGCTGCGCACACCAATACCGGACGTTGGTGGTATGGCGTGTTGATTGGTGTCATGGTGGTGTTGATTCGTGTGGTGAATCCGGCTTTCCCTGAAGGCATGATGTTAGCCATTTTGTTTGCCAATATGATTGCGCCATTGATGGATTACGCGGTGATGAAAGCAAATATCAAACGCCGTTTGCAGCGTCAGGCGGCGACCACAGGGGGGAATCCGTCATGAGTATGAAAGCGCAAGTGCAAGCGTTTCTCGCCTTACCAAATGACAGCAAAGTGAAAACCTTTGGTGTGGCATTGATCCTGTGTTTGGTGTGTTCGATTGCGGTTTCCACGGCGGCTGTCGCGCTTAAACCCGTGCAAGATGCCAACAAATTATTGGATAAACGCAGCAATATTCTGCAAATCGCGGGCTTAATGCAGCCCAACCAATCCGTGGATGAACTGTTTAAGCAGGTAGAAGCAAAAGTCGTCGACTTGCAAACGGGTGAATACGTTACCGACATCGACCCCAATACTTTCGATGCGCGTGCCGCAGCGGTTGACCCCCAACAGAACGTGGTATTGCGTAAGGAGCAGGACATTGCATCGATCAAACGCCGTGCTAAATACGCCACGGTTTACTTGGTAAAGGATGCGCAAGGGCAATTACAAAAGATCATTCTGCCCGTACACGGCTACGGTTTGTGGTCGACGTTATACGGTTTCCTCGCCTTAAAAGGGGATGCTAATACGGTGATTGGTTTGGGTTTCTACGAACACGCCGAAACCCCTGGCTTGGGCGGTGAAGTGGATAACCCCCAATGGAAAGCGAAATGGTCGGGTAAACAGGTGTTTGATGAGCAGGGCAAGATAGCGATTCGCGTGACCAAAGCTGCTGCTCCCGAAGGCGACCCGAAAGCGATTCATGACGTTGACGCGTTGTCTGGCGCAACATTAACCAGCAATGGCGTGAATAATCTGGTGCATTTTTGGTTAGGTGACGACGGTTTTGGCCCTTATTTGCAAAAAATGCGTAATGGAGGTGGTGTATGAATACCGAAGCCCGCAAAGTTTTGACTGGTCCTTTGCTCGACAATAACCCGATTACCTTGCAAATTTTGGGCATCTGTTCGGCATTAGCTGTTACCAGTTCCATGAAAACCGCGCTATTAATGGCGGTGGGTTTGACCACCGTGACGGCTTTTTCCAATGCTTTTATTAGTGCGGTGCGTAACCACGCGCCGAGCAGTATTCGCATTATTGTGCAGATGACGATTATTGCTTCTTTGGTGATTGTGGTGGATCAGCTCATGAAAGCCTACGCTTTCGATACGGCAAAACAATTGTCAGTTTTCGTGGGTTTGATCATTACCAACTGCATTGTCATGGGGCGAGCGGAAGCCTTTGCTATGCAGAATCCACCGATGATCAGTTTCCTTGACGGGATTGGGAATGGTTTGGGTTACAGCTTGATTTTGGTTTCGGTGGCATTTGTGCGCGAATTGTTTGGGGCAGGTTCGTTATTCGGTTACGAAATCCTCAGTCTGGTCAAACACGGTGGTTGGTATACGCCGAACAGTTTATTGCTGTTACCGCCGAGCGCGTTCTTTTTGATTGGGCTGTTGATTTGGGCGATTCGTACCAAAAAGCCGGAACAGCGCGAAGTACACGAATTTAAGATTCACGAGAAACACAACTTGGGGAATCGCTGATATGGAAGGTTTACTGAGTTTATTTGTGAAATCCGTGTTCATTGAGAACATGGCATTAACCTTCTTTTTGGGAATGTGTACGTTCATTGCCATTTCCAAAAAGATTGAAACGGCTGTCGGCTTGGGTATTGCGGTGGTGATTGTGCAGGCGATTACCATGCCTGTGAATAATCTGATCTTAAATGTGTTTTTGAAAGAAAATGCGATTTTTCAAGGTGTTGACCTGCGTTTTCTGGGTTTGATCAGTTACATTGCGGTGATTGCAGCGATTGTGCAAGTGCTGGAAATGGCAATGGATAAATTCGTGCCTTCGCTGTACCAAGCCTTGGGAATTTTCCTGCCATTGATTACGGTGAACTGCGCGATTTTGGGTGGTACGTTATTCATGGTGGAACGCGATTACACATTCGCCGAAAGTGTGGTCTACGGGTTTGGGAGCGGATTTAGCTGGATGTTGGCGATTGTGATCCTTGCGGGGGTGCGCGAACGCTTGAAATACAGCGATGTACCCGAAGGTCTACAAGGCTTGGGTATTATTTTCATCACCGTGGGACTGATGTCATTGGGCTTCATGTCCTTCTCTGGCATTCAGTTATAGGAGTACGGCAATGACAACTGTCATGTTAGGGGTGGTGTTATTTACGCTCATGATTATTGGTTTGGTCTACGGGATATTATTTGCTCGTTCCAAACTGGTGGCGCAAGGTGATGTGCATTTATTGGTTAATGGCGAAAAAGATTTGGTGGTAAAACCAGGGGCGAAACTCCTTGGCGCATTGGCTGACAAAGGGTTATTTGTTTCCTCTGCCTGTGGCGGTGGTGGTACTTGTGGGCAATGCAAAGTCAAAGTGCTTGAAGGCGGTGGTTCATTATTGCCCACCGAAGAAAGCCACATTAACCGCCGTCAAGCGGCGTGTGGTGAACGACTTGCGTGCCAAGTATCGGTCAAGCAAGACATGAAGATCGAAGTGCCGGAGGAAGTCTTCGGGGTGAAAAAATGGGAATGCACGGTACGTTCCAATGAAAACCGTGCCACTTTCATCAAAGAATTGGTGGTGGAATTGCCCAAAGGCGAAAAGATCGACTTCCGTGCAGGCGGTTATATTCAGATCGAATGCCCGCCCTATGATTTGACCTTTTCCAGCTTTGAGATTCCCGAACGTTTCCGTGATGACTGGGATAAGTACAAACTGTGGGACATTGAATCGCACGTTGATGAACCCGTGTTACGCGCTTATTCGATGGCGAATTACCCCGAAGAGGATGAAATCGTCATGCTGAATGTGCGTATTGCTACGCCACCTGCGGGTAAAGCGGTGCCACCGGGTAAGATGTCATCTTACATTTTTAACCTCAAAGCGGGCGATAAGGTGACGGTTTCTGGACCATTTGGCGAGTTTTTCGCACGCAAAACCGACAATGAAATGGTGTTTATCGGGGGCGGCGCGGGGATGGCTCCGATGCGTTCGCACATTTACGACCAGTTGCGCCGTCTCAAGAGCAAGCGCAAAATGTCATTCTGGTACGGTGCGCGGAGTTTGCGCGAAGCGTTTTACGTTGATGAATTTGACCAACTCGCGGCAGAAAACCCTAATTTCACTTGGCACATGGGTTTGTCCGAACCGCAGCCGGAAGATAACTGGACAGGTTATGTCGGGTTTATTCACGATGTCCTGTACAAAAATTATCTAAAAGATCACCCCGCGCCTGAAGAATGCGAGTATTACTTGTGTGGGCCGCCCATGATGAATGCGGCAGTTGTGCGCATGTTGCTTGACCTTGGTGTGGAGCGGGAAAATATCTTGTTGGATGATTTCGGCGGCTAAGATGTGATTGAATTATAGGCAAAAAAATGGGGCGAAAATTCGCCCCAAACCGCTAGGAGGAAATATGGGTTAGTTGCCTAACCCACATCAATGGTAACTGAAAAAATTATTTTGGTGAAATTATTTTTGCATCGCAACATCTAACGTCACCATTCACATGACTGGCGGTACTTTGATTATGAAGCTATTTCTACTTACGTTTGTGGTCTTCGGGTTGGCGGTTCTCGGTTTGGCGATTGGCTGGTTGTTGACGAATCGTACACTCAAAGGCAGTTGCGGCGGTTTAGCGACCATTCCGGGGATGGAAAAATCGTGTTCTTGTGCTAATCCTTGCGAAAAACGTAAGCAACGCGAAGCCGCTGCGCGTTCATAAAAAACCAAAATCTGCATTTGCTATTAATCCGTTCCATGGAGGAGCTTCCATCATGCCTAGCGTATCCTTGTCTGTACGGCATTACATGTCGAATCGTTTAGCCACTTTGTATGAAAACCAAGACATTCGTGAGGCGGTGCAAATTTTCACCGAACGCGATACGTTTGGCGGAGCGGTGGTGAATCACTTGGGGAATCTGGTTGGGATTTTGTCGGTGACGGATTGCATTGATGTGGCATTGCAATCGGGTTTGAACGTGGATTGGCGGGGCACGGTGGGGGAGAAAATGTCGCGTGATGTGCGCACGGTCGATGCGGAAGAAAATATCTTCAATGTCGCCAAAATGTTCATGACCGATCATTATCAGCGTTACCCTGTGCTGGACGATAATCGTGTCGTTGGTGTTATTACGCGCTTAGATGTGGTAAAAGCATTGCGCCAGATTGCCGAGTCGGGTGTGCCGATATAATGCCATTACATTTGCCGTTTTCACTTGCCACTGTCGCGTGCGATGGTGGGGAGTCACCATTGTCTTTACCTTGTACCGAAGTGGGTGCAACGGGTGTTTTTTACCCATTAGCCGAGTTAGGTTTTGCTGATCATGCAGCGGATTTGACCACTTCGGCATTGCACCCGCGTGTGTTGGTGGGTTTGCCACTGTTGAATCAGGAAAGCTATCGGGAATATTGGTTAAGCCCTGTGCCTGTGCGTTATGGTGTGGATCAGTGTCCACACGCTACGCTGCATTACAGTGAAAATGGCACGGTATTATTCGGGCATGTATTGGTTGCAGAAGCGGATTTTCCCGATTTGCGTCACGCAACGGCGGCGGTGTATGCGCAGTTATTCGCATTATTGCGGCGCGAAGGTTACGACTATTTAGTGCGCATGTGGAATTATTTCCCACGCATTACCGCGCTGCAAGGTGAATTAAACCGTTACCAATGGTTTTGTTTAGGGCGGCAGGATGCGTTAAACCAACATGGCAATGTCGCTTACGCGCCACCTGCTGCCACAGCGATTGGTAGCACGGCGGTGGATCAGGCATATTTGCAGGTGTATTTCATTGCCGCCAAACAAGCGGGAATGCAGTTGGAAAATCCGCGTCAAACCAGCGCATTTTTGTATCCACGACAATATGGCCCAGTGAGTCCTGCGTTTTCGCGTGCCACGGTAAAGGCATGGGAGCAGGGTGAACGTGATACCAAACACGTTTATATTTCTGGCACAACCAGTATTGTTGGGCACGAAACCTTACACGTTGGCGATCCACTGGCACAATTAGATGAAACTTTGCGCAATCTCGAAGCGTTATTGCAACACGGTGATGATACCTTGGGTTTGCCAATTCGTGCTGTGCGGGATTTAACCCAGTTAAAAGTGTATGTGCATGACCCAGCGGTTGTACCGCACTTGCAAACTCGTCTTGATGCTTACTTAGCGGGTAGTCATGCAACGGTGCTTTACCTGCTCGGTGATGTTTGCCGCGACAATTTGATGGTTGAAATCGAAGCGGTTTTCACACCCAGACTACAATTCGCGCCTTAAGCCGCCTAAAATGCGTGTTTTGCATGGAATTGAACAGCCTTTATGAATATTCGCCAACTGCTTGATGATCGTATAACCGCCGCGCTGCATACTTTGGGCGCACCTGCTAGCGTTACCGCTATTGTGAAACCTTCTGCCCGCCCTGAATTTGGTGATTACCAAGCCAATGGCGTAATGGCGGCTGCCAAGCAGTTGAAAACCAACCCGCGCGAACTCGCCACGCGCTTGCTGGATGCGTTGGATTTAAGCGATGTGGCGGAAAAGCTCGAAGTTGCGGGCCCTGGTTTCATTAACATTCACCTGAAAAATGACTGGTTGGCGCAAGCCTTAACCACGGAAACCGCTGCTACTGAAGCGAAGCAACAAACCATTGTGGTGGATTATTCAGGGCCTAACTTGGCGAAGGAAATGCACGTTGGGCATTTGCGTTCCACCATTATTGGCGACGCGGTAGCGCGAGTGCTGGCGTTTCAAGGGCATAACGTGATTCGCCAAAACCACGTTGGCGATTGGGGAACGCAGTTCGGCATGTTGATTGCGCACATGGTTAGTTTGCAAGCGCAAGACGGCGAACTGTCTCTGCAATTGGCGGATTTGGAAACCTTCTACCGCGCTGCCAAACAACGCTTTGATAATGAACCGAGTTTCGCTGACACTGCGCGGGATTATGTGGTGAAACTGCAATCCGGTGATGCCGCGTGCTTGCAATTGTGGCAGCAATTTATCGACATTTCCTTGCACCATTGCGAAGAAGTCTATGAACGTTTGGGCGTGAGCTTAACCCGTGCCGACGTAAAGCCGGAAAGTGCTTACAACGACGATTTAGCCACTGTAGTCAGTGACTTACAAGCGCAAGGTTTGCTGGTGGAAGACCAAGGGGCGCAATGTGCGTTCTTGGATGAATTTAAAAACAAAGACGGCAGCATTACCCCCATCATCGTGCAAAAAACGGGCGGTGGTTACTTATACGCCACCACCGATTTGGCGGCATTGCGTTACCGTAGCGGCACGTTACACGCGGATCGTGTGCTGTATTTCACCGATGCGCGTCAATCGCTGCACTTCCAACAAGTGTTTACCTTGGCACGCAAAGCCGGATTCGTGCGCCCTGAAGTCGCGCTCGAACACATGCCGTTCGGTAACATGCTCGGTGAAGATGGTAAACCGTTCAAAACCCGCACGGGCGGCACGGTCAAATTAGTCGACGTATTAGCCGAAGCCGAAGAACGTGCCTTTGCTATCGTAAGCGCGAAAAACCCCGAATTGCCCGACGACGAACGCCACGCGATTGCCAAAACCGTCGGCATTGGCGCGGTGAAATACGCCGACTTGTCGAAAAATCGCAATTCCGACTACATTTTCAACTGGGATGCCATGCTCAGTTTTGAAGGCAATACCGCGCCGTATTTGCAATACGCTTACGCACGGATTCAAAGCATTTTCCGCCGCGTCGACAGCTACGACGCACAAGCCGCTTTGACCCTGCAAGAAAATGCCGAACGCGCCTTAGCCATGAAACTGCTGCAATTCACCGAAGCCACCGACAGCGTGGCAAAAGAAGGCTTGCCCAACCACTTGTGTACTTATTTGTACGAATTGGCGGGCAACTTCATGAGTTTCTACGAAGCCTGCCCAATCCTCAAAGATGGCGTGGCGCAAGACGTGCGCAATAGTCGCTTGCGTTTAGCCGATTTAACCGCGCAAACCCTGCAAACAGGCTTACGTTTGCTCGGCATCGGAGTCATGGAACGGATGTAAACGGATTGGGCGGAATGCTGGCAAACAGGCGCGGTATTCCGCAGTGGTTTTTATTTTTAAAGACTTATTTGCGTTCAAACTTATTGAATAAGCTATTATATTAGTAATCTTCAACAAAGAGTAAGCGATATGGATAATTGGGATGCTGCAATAATAGAAGTAGTTGAATCATTAAATACACCGTTTGATTCTCATTTGGTCATTAGAGAGTTGGCACATAGAAACCAACGTCGCTACGTTGATGCTTTAGCTGCAATCAATACTGAAACACCGTTTCAGCAACTCCATTCTTCTTTGGGACGAAGAATTAAAGTGGTGTGTGAACGTCTTGGATTCACAGGACGTGATAGTTTCAGCCTCGATCTGTTTGGTCAGCAAAGCAAATGTCAAGAATGGTCACATTGAGTTCCCAATCGTAGAACTTTAGTGATTGCCATATAAAACCGATAGTTTGAGAAGCAGTTAGTATTTAACTGCTTCTTGAATCAATCGTCGGTTTTGCCGCTAATCACCTGCTAACTGACGGCTGTAGGTTTGTCAATTGGGGAGGATATGAATACTACACTGACTTCAGAATAATGTATAATGTCATTATTTCTATAACCGTAGACGAGCATTTAATATGCAACTTAGTATCATACTGAAAGTATCTAATATAATTGAGCTAAAGTCTCTGGGTTCTTTTTATGATGTAAAAAACAGCCTTGAGAAAGAGCTTGACAATAAGTTGGGGGTTGCGGGATGGAAATCTTTATTCAATAAAATTAATGGGTTGAAATTTGCCATATCTGCCAATAAAAGCTATTTGTTAAATTTTCAAGATAATGGTTCTTTTAAAGAGTTGCGAACTAATTTATCTAAACTGCTTGACTTGAAAATAAGTGCAAGAAGTTATCTTGATTTAAAAGTAAAAATAGAAAAGTTGGTAAATATTTTCTGCTCGAATGTTTTTGATCCCTATGATTATTATGAAAAAACAAAGTTGATTAAATTTAAAAGCAGCTCGAAATTAGAGGGTATAAATCTTGAGATGCCCAGTGCATCAGTTTCACTGGAAAGTGTATTAGCTAAATACAAAAGGTAGTTTCATGGATAAGTATGATATTTCTAATGATTATTATTGTTATCGAGGAACGGATATCTTAAAAAACAAACTTGGCATTCAAGGTATGGATGAGTTAGAAAGGGCAGAACGAGAGATTACAGCACTCACCATAAGAAAGATTACTTTTAACCCCCCCCTTATGATTTGAAATACTTGCAACATTTACATTACCTGCTTTTTATAGACCTATACGAGTGGGCTGGAGAATTACGCAGTGTGGATATTGCTAAAGGTGGTACGCGTTTTTGTAATTGCACAAGAATAGTGCCTGAGTCACAAAAGATTTTTGATGGTTTACAAAAAGAACTATGGCTTAATAACCTATCGAAAGAAGCGTTTTGTGAGAGATTGGCAGAATACTATTGTGAGTGTAATATGATTCATCCTTTTCGAGAAGGAAATGGAAGGGTTCAGCGTTTATTATTTGAACATCTTGCTTTGGCGGCAGGGTATGATCTCAATTGGGAAAATGTATCACAAAATGAATGGGTTCAGGCTAATATAGATGGCGTGAATGTTGACTACGAGCCGATGGCTAAAATTTTTAAGCGAATTGTAAATGCCATAACATGATTGTTATCCCCTCTAAAAATTGAAGGTTTAGACAACGGATTGGTATTTAACTGCTTCTTGCATTAACCGTCGGTTTTACCGCCAATCACCTGCTAACTGACGGCTGTGGGTTTGGCAATCGGGGCTTCTTTAATCGGCAAATTCAATAACGCTGCCAAGCCTGCCAAAGCCATATCCGCGTACCACATCCAAGTGAAATCGCCAAAGCGCGTTATGCTAATGCCACCCAACCACGCGCCGAAAAAGCCGCCGATTTGGTGCGATAACACGGTTAATCCGAACATCGTTGCCAAATAGCGCGTGCCGAACAGTTTACTGGTGATGGCAGCGGTGGGCGGTACGGTTGCCAGCCATGTAAAGCCCAAACCCGCCGCGAACAGGTAATAGTTCCATTCAGTGCGCGGGGTGAATAGATACCATGCAATTAATACGGCGCGGGAGGCGTACATTGCCGCCAGAACGTATTTGCTGCGGTAACGTGCCACGCATGAACCCGCGTACAAACTGCCGACAATATTCGCCAAACCAATAATGGCTAACGACCAACTGGCAACCGTGTCGGGCAAACCGCACAAATTCACTTCCCCTGGTAAATGCGTGACCAAAAACGCGATGTGAAAGCCGCAGGTGAAAAAGCCCGCGTGCAGCAGCAAATAGCTGGGGTTTTTGAAGGCGGTTATTAGTGTTTGTTTGAGGCTTGAACCCTCGTCAAGCTCATGGCTCGACGGCGTTTGTACGCTGGTGAGTTTGCCAATCAGCGGCAATGCGGCGAGTGCGATGCCTGCTAATGCCCATAATGTGTTCATCCAGCCCAAGGTCTGAATTAGTTTTTGCGCAATCGGGGCAAAAATGAATTGCCCGAACGAACCACCCGCATTAATGACACCCGAAGCCATGCCGCGTGCTTCCGGCGGTAAACGGTGCGCTGCCGCGCCAATCAGTAGCGAAAAGCTGCCAATGCCTGAACCTATCGCCGCCAATAAACCGAGGCTAATCACCAAGCCGAAGCCTTGTGTTACCCACGGCGTGAGGGCGCAACCCGCCGCCAATAGCACTAAACCAAGGATTAATAAGCGGTGCGAACTGAAACGATCCGCCGCAATGCCCGCAATCGGCTGAATCACGCCCCACATGAGTTGCCCCACCGCCAACGCAAAGCTAATCGTGGCAATGTCCATGCCCGTATCGGCGGAAATCGGTTTCACAAACAGCCCAAACGATTGGCGGATGCCCATTGTTACCATGAGAATGCCTGCC
>CAZTUZ010000046.1:0-15876 GCA_964617055.1 uncultured Thiothrix sp. | reverse complement strand
ATACACCGATGCAACTCGCATGGGGACACAAGAGAACATCGCTTACGATTATTTAATCAATGCCACCGGTCCTAAACTCAATTTTGGCGCGACCCAAGGTTTAGGACCAGACGGTGGTTATACCGTCTCGGTTTGCACCGCATCGCACGCGATTGAGGCGAACCACGAGCTGCAATTAAATATCCAAGCCATGCAAGCCGGACAAGAAAAAACCTTTGTGGTTGGCACGGGACACGGTACATGCACCTGCCAAGGCGCGGCATTTGAATACATTTACAACATTGATCACACCCTGCGCGAGGCAGGCGTGCGTGACAAAGCGCGTATTATCTGGCTGAGTAATGAATACGAACTCGGCGACTTTGGCATGGGTGGCGTACACATTAAGCGCGGCGGTTACATTACTAATGGTAAAACCTTCGCCGAATCGTTAATGGTGGAACGCAATCTGGAATGGATTGTGCGCTCGCATGTCACCAAAATCGAACCGAATAAAATCCACTACGAAACCTTGGATGGCACATTCCACGAATTGAATTTCGACTTTGCCATGTTAATTCCGCCGTTTTCTGGTGTGGGTTTGAAAGCTTTTGATAAGGCAGGCGAAGACATTACTAGCAAAGTTTTCGCACCGAATGGTTTCATGCGCGTGGATGCGGATTACACCGCCAAACCGTTTAGCGATTGGAGCGCGAAAGATTGGCCCAAGACTTATCAATCGCCGCTTTACCCCAATACCTTTGCGGTTGGGATCGCCTTCGCGCCCCCACATTTAATCAGCAAACCCATGCAAAGTGCCAATGGTACACCGATTAACCCTGCACCACCCCGCACGGGAATGCCTTCTGCAACCATGGCGAAAGTCGTGGCAATGAATCTCCGTGATTTGCTCAATGGCGCGGAAAAACCGACCCACACCGCCTCAATGGCAGACATGGGGGCTGCGTGTGTAGCCTCGACAGGTTCGCACATTTTCAAAGGCACAGCCGCGACCATGACTGTTTATCCTGTCGTACCTGATTACGAACGTTATCCCGAATACGGGCGTGATATGAACTTAACGTTCGGCGAAATCGGTCTGGCAGGGCATTGGATGAAATATTTCCTGCATCATATGTTTATCTACCAAGCCAAATTAAAACCCGGCTGGTCATTGTTACCCGATTAAATAAATCATAAACCGTTATTCGACGTTAAAGCTTTGAGGAGAGCAAAACATGAGCGTTAAAAATAAAGAGCCGTATCAACAAGCCTATTACCCACCTGTACCGACGGGCATTACACGCTACTTACGCACATCGATTGTGTGGCAGTTGTACCGATTTTTGGTGATTAATTTGAAAATGATGAAGTTAATGACACGCTCCCATCATTAAACACCTTACAAAGGGAAAACCAGTCTCACCTGCGTGTGAGGCTGGCTTACGCGATTTTACGCCAAGTTGACCGCTTAGGATTCATGGGCAACGTTATTTTATTGGATGCTTCACTTAACCAACGCAGTAAAATGGTGCGCAATTGCGCAATCTCGAAGGGTTTGATCAAGTAATCGTTCATCCCACTCGCCAAACAATACTCGCGAATATCCGCCGTAGCATGAGCAGTTAAAGCAATGATGGGTAAGTGTTGCCAACGCGCATCACTGCGCAGGCGTTGGGTTAATTGGTCGCCCTTCATGCCAGGCATTTCAATATCCATTAAAATGATGTCAAACGCTTGACGTTCGAGCATTGCCAAAGCTTGCGTGGCATTTTCCACCCCCTCAGGAAGACACCCTAGCAACTGCAACAACTCCGTGCTAATCATGCGATTCAAGATGTCATCATCCACCAACAGGATTTTCGCACCATGCAGTACAGAACCCGCCAATGTCTCCGGCAGGTTGGTATCACACAGGATGAGGTTATCTTCTACGCGGAAATCAGCACAAAATGAGAACTCGCTACCGATACCAGGGATACTTTCCACCTGAATAGACCCACCCATTAACTCCACCAAACGGCGACTAATCGACAAACCTAAACCCGCACCTTTAACGGGTTCATCACCACCAGAATCAATGCGCACAAACGGCTCAAATAAACTATCACGTTGACTTGCGGGAATCCCAACCCCTGTATCTCGCACACTAAACTGCAAGCGTAGCGGTTTTGCCGTTTGTGATTCTGGCACAGCTTGTCGCTGCACATGCAGCGATACACTCCCCGTATTGGTAAACTTCACCGCATTAACCAATAAATTATTCAGCACCTGACTCAAACGTAATGGATCGCCAACCAATACGGCTGGAATCCCTGCTTCAACTTCCATTTTAAATACCAAGTGTTTCGCATCAACCACTTCACGAATAATGTGTTCAACACTTTGTAAAATGCCCTGCAATAAAAAGGGCGCAGGGCGTAATATGACTTCCCCCGCCTCTATACAGGAAAAGTCCATAACATCTTCCACAATACCTAATAATAATTTGGAAGAACTGTAAAGCTGTTCAACGTATTCACGCTGCTTCCCTTGTAAATTAGCTTGTTTTAATAATTGCGACAAACCCGTTACAGCACTTAATGGTGTGCGAATCTCATGGCTAATATTGGCAAGAAAAATCGACTTCGCCCTCATAGCAGCATCAACCTGATCTTTGGCTTGTTGTAATTTTTGTTGGGCATCAACTTGTGAAGTAATATCCAGAATTAAACCTTCCAAAATCAATGGTTCACCCGCTTCGCTATATTGCACGCAATGCCCTTGCTCCCAAACCCAACGCCATTCACAGGAACGATGCTGAATCCGATAACTCACTTGAAACGGCTGCAAAGCACGCACGGCGGTATTGACATCCTGCCAAATCTGCTCTTGATCATCGGGGTGAATCAAATTCACAAAATGTAAACCGTTTCCCCCTACAAACGTAGCTGCTGGATACCCCGTTAATGCTTCACAGCCATCGCTGACAAATTCCATTGCCCAACCACGCTCATGATGGCAGCGATACGCCATCCCTGGTAAATGCTCGATTAAGCTCTGTAAAGATCGTTGGCTTTCACGCAATAAACGATCCATCTCCTGCCTTGCCTGCATTTCTTGCTGTAATAATTCGTTCTTTTCGCGCAGTCGCCCATTCAACCAAACCACAATGCTACTAATCATAAAACCAACGCAAATAAACGCACTTGAAATACCCAATACCCACCATAACCATTGATAATCTGGACGATGTTCAGGATCATAAAGAAAACCATCAAAATGGCTAGTATCTTCCACCATACCCAATTTAACGAAAGTATCTGCCATACGTCGCCAACGTTCCGCATTCATATGCCCAATTTGCACAATATCGGGTTTGATTAACTCATGAATCTGGGCAGCTTCGTATTGCAACTCATCCCATTGTAAATGGGGATTTAATTGCAGAATGGATGCAATCATTTCATCAGGATTCGCCAGAGCATATTGCCAACCGCGAATCACGGCCCGTCGTAAAGCCGCTACTTGTTCAGGATGGTCTGCTAATTGTCTCTCACTAGTAAATAAGGTATCACCGTAAAAATCCACTCCATAATTAATGGGCTGAAGGTAATGAATATCACGCCGTGCTTTATCGTTTTGAAACTTCTCACTGGTGATATAGCCATAATCTGCATCCAATTGCCCTGTTAATAAAGCATCCATTCCCTCGTGGTTTAGCTTTAAATCCAACGCGTCGAGCTTTACGCCCTCATTCACAAACATTGCCGCCATTTCCACAATCGGCTGCCCACCGACCAACATGCCGATACGTTTGTGCGCCAAATCATGCGGCGTATGCAAACCCGAATGCCCCAATGTCATTAACACCGCTGGCGAATGCTGGAAAATACTCGCCAATGCCACCACGGGTTTACCCTGTAAACGGTGATACACCAACTCACCCGCATCAATTGCATATTGCGCCTGCCCCGATAACACCGCATTCAAGGGAGAAATATCAGGTCCACCTTCGCGTAACGTCACACTTAAACCTTCATCACGGAAGAAACCCTGCTGCTGCGCGGCGTAATAACCCGCGAATTGGAACTGATGCCGCCACTTAAGCTGCAATGTCACTGCATCCACTGTTACTGGTGCAGCAATCACCCAAACTGGCAAACACCCCGCCAACCATAATCCCCATAACCCCATACGGCGCATCACAACACCAACTTTACCTACGACTGAATCACCAATTGTCAATATACACGGAAAGTCGCCACCTGTCTGAGCACATATCCGTGAATCGATAGGGGAATCGCCATTATCCCAATGGAAATAGCGCATCGCCCGTAGGTCGGACTTTAGTCCGACAATACCCTTTAAGATTTGGCAGTAGATGGGGAAGACGAAGTGAGCAGAACAACACGACCATTACCAACTCATGTACGTCGGCTGGAAAAACGGACAGCGCATCTACGGCTCGGTGATTCATCTGGATGTGATTCATGGGAATGTGTGGCTACAACACAACGGTACAGAAGGCGACATCGCCCAAGAATTAATGGCTCTCGGTGTGGAGCGGAACGCTATTGTACTGGGCTTTCGTTCTCCAGCCGTGCGGATACATACAGGGCTTAGCTATCTTCTGCGTAGCAACAAACGCAGCAAATCCCGCTGTTCTTTCAACAAGGTGCGCTGCTCATCCATCAGTAACGACCCTGCCCGTTGGCGTACCTGCTGGCGGATGTCTGCCGTTATGGTCATACGGCTTTTTGCAGCGGAATAGAATCGATCAGTTGGTGGCACAAGCCTTCAATTTTTCATGCAGTAACGCCGAACAGTTTACACCATCAAGAGAAATCGGGGCATGTCCCCAATTTCTCTTGAAAACTTAAACAGACACGGCAATCTGCTCAAACAGGGCTTGCAACGGCTGCAAATCGCCTGCATACCCCGCGATATTAGCCGCCATCCAGTCGCTACGCTCAACCTTTGCCCAATCCAGTCCGAATCCAGCATTGATCGCCAGCAAATCGAAAAACAGGCGTTGCGCCCTGCCGTTGCCGTCACGGAAAGGGTGAATCACGTTCAATTCACAGTAGTAATACGCCAGCCGTTCAATAAAAGCAGGTAGCGGCAAATCGACCAACACATTTTCCTTTGCCAACTTACCGAACAACTTGTTAGCTTTGGCTTCGATGTAAGACGCGGCGCAAAACTGGGTATTGCCCTTGCTGATGTCGCTGGAACGTAGTTCGCCAGCCCACGGGTACAGGTCTTGAAACAGGTGATGGTGAATGGCTTGCAGGGCTTGCAAATCAAATGCCTGCAAACGCATCTCAAAAGACTCAGCACGCAAATAGCTCAGGACGGTTTCTGCTTCTACCAAAGTGCGGCTGTCCTGCAAGCCCAACTTGTTGACCAGCGTGGTTGTGCCAGCGTAACAGGCGGGGTCTTCGGCTATTTCAGGCTTGCTGTGCATAGCGGTCTTTCGTTTGCTGGATCAGGGCTGCCATACCTTGCGCCGTTGTGGGCAAGGGCAAAGCAGCAATGTCATCCGGTAAGGATAGCCCTTCCAGCCGCAAACTGGCGCGGTAATTGTGATTGTGGGTGGTTTGGTAATAACGGCGTTTACGCTCATCCAGCGATGGAGCGGCGAAGTCTATGACGTTTTGCACCATGCCATCCAACTGTTGCAACGTAGCGGTCAGCCTGATTTTTTTGTCTATTTCTGCTACTGCTGCAGGGTCGCATTTGCCCAATAACGTGCGGGCATCGTCTACACTGGAAACCGGATAAAATGCAGTATCGGGTGCGAAATAGACTAAGGCTTTTTTGCGCTGTTTCAAAAACGCCAGCACATTATTGAAAGAACCGGGACTTTTGCCATCCCACAGCACAAAGCCATAATCAGCCACTTGCGCCATTGCTGTGTCTTTTTGGGTGTAAAAGGCACGTCCGGTGATATTGGCATCGACAGCAATGTGTTTGACCGACCAATTACCCAGATTATTGCGGCAAACATTTCCGGCACAAAACACCGTGACTTGTGGGTATTGGCTGCTTGCCAGATGTTTTTGTAATGCTTTATCTGCACCGTTGGCATCACCGATGACGATAGAAAATTGCTTATCTATAATATTTTGCAAACGTGCCAATATGATGTTGTTCAAACGAGTAATGGTGATTGAGCCTGACAGGAATACAGTGGTCATCGTTTACTCCTTGTTTTGGTCATTACCAATACAAACACGTTTTTTACTTTAGCTTGCTGATAGAGAATATCGGTGGCAACGGTCAGCGTTGCGCCCGAACGGAAAAGATCATCCAGCAATAGAATATTTTTGCCTGCCAGATTCGCTTGTGGATGCAAAATCAGGGAGTTTTTTAGCAAGGCTTGGCGTTCTTGTGGGTCATCGACATTTTTTAGTTCTTGTCCGCCCGTTTTCTTTTCCAGCACATTATCAAGAACAGGCACATTGATGCGGCTTGCCAAGGCTTTGGCGATGGCTTGCACAGGTTGAATCTTGCGCTGCTTGTTGGTGGAAGGGACAGGAATAATGGCATCCATCGTTTCCAAGCCCTTGTACTTGCCGAGTTTATCGACAATCTGACCGATCACTGACGCATCACCCTGATACTTCAGGCGATACAGCAACTCACCCATTTCGCTGCGGGTGGTCTGCCAAGAATCGTGACCATGCTCATCCACGCCCATGTACACGCTGTCCAAAGTATGTACGTCGTAGGCAAAGCCGCGTTTCCAGTTACCTTTCAGTTCGATTTTCATAGATAATTTTGATCGCTTATTATTTATGATCTTTCAAAGTTACAAAAAAACCATACTCTTGACTATATTGTCCAATGAGCCTATCTCGTAACTTTTCAGCACATGCCTTATCCTCAAACTCACCAATTTTAACTTTATAATCAAATCCATTATTTGGCATATTAAATGCCATGTATTTCTCAATGTATATATTTAAATTCTTATCACATCCTTCGCTTGATTTATTAATATACTTTCTGAGACTTCCAATATCCTTTTTTATATTATCTCTCAAATAAGAAGCTTCCGTCTCATTTTTAGTTGAAATTGCCTGCACAGTATAAATTTGATAAACTCGCTCAAAAACCACCATCACTTCATTATCAATATTTTCTGGAGAAAACATCTCGCCACCAGCAGGGGAAACTATCTTCCATCTATCTGATAAAACTTTAAGCTTTACTTTTTTTCCTTCCTTATAGTCAAAAATCTTATCCTCTCCTTTGGGGATAGTAACACGAGCAATATGTTGTTGTTTTTTATCAGAATTACTTTTTCTACAATTACACCCCGATGACCACCATCTTCATCCTCAAAAACAAGAGTAAACTTTTCTCTCATATTAAAAGGCTTATCATCACTAATAACTTCAGAATCTTTTTTTGCATCTCTTTCATAAAATCCTATTTTCAGAGAAATGTTATCCGCCAAAACGGGATAAGCAAAAAAATACACAAGAAAAAATATGACCTTATTCATTTTTCATTTACTCACAGAGCTATTCACATTCATCTATTAATAAAATTTCCGCACTTCCCATTTGTTTATTAAAAGTACCGCAAACCATACCATTCAGAGAAACATTAAAATATACAGGCTCCCCAATAGCAACCTTATCACAGGAAATAAGAAACGTATTTTCGGCATCTTTTTTATTAGCAACCTCACATTTAATATCAAGTTCTTTTTCATAAGAAACTGATATAGAAAAAGTCTTTTCAGAATTTTCGTTATTGGAGCTTATTTTTATCTCAAGCTGAGGGGAGTCGATTATGCTTTTCAAGCGATTCCAATACTTCTCCTCATCAAACCACTTACCTAAAAAATAAGGGACTACGCCCCCCAGAAGCACACCGCCCACAAGAAAACCTGAGAAAAACCAACAAATTATTTTAGAAAAAAGTGTATCTTGGCTACAAAATCTATTAATTCTCTCAAACCATGTCATTATCATAGACTCCCTCTTTAACCAAGAGGGTATCAATACCCCCCTGATAATTCTTGTAAAACTAATCTACCGATAACTATCCACACTCGGACAAGAACACACTAAATTGCGGTCGCCGTACACGTTGTCGATGCGGTTGACGGTTGGCCAGTATTTCGCGCTGGGGTTGACACCTTTCGGGAACACGGCTTCGGTTTGGCTGTACGGGCGTTCCCACGCATTCACCAAGTCGTCGAGCGTGTGCGGCGCATTCACCAGCGGGTTATTGTCTTTTGCCCATTCGCCGTCTTGAACTTTGCGGATTTCTTCGCGGATGGCAATCATTGCGTCGCAGAAACGGTCAAGTTCCTCTTTCGGCTCGGATTCGGTTGGCTCGATCATCAACGTCCCCGCAACAGGGAACGACATGGTAGGCGCGTGGAAGCCGTAATCCATCAAGCGTTTGGCAATGTCGGATTCGTCAATGCCGGAGGCAGCTTTCAGCGGGCGAATGTCAATAATGCACTCGTGCGCGACGCGCCCATTCGCACCACGGAACAGCACCGGATAATGGTCTGCCAAGCGTTGCATGATGTAATTCGCGTTTAAAATTGCCATTTCGGTGGCTTGTTTCAAACCCGCAGCACCCATGAGCTTAATGTAAGTCCATGAAATTGGCAGAATCGCGCCGCTACCATACGGGGCAGCCGACACCGCGCTATTGCCTTGCGGAATGCCTGCTGGCGGGTTCATCACATGGCTGGACAAGAACGGGGCGAGGTGCGCTTTCACACCGATAGGGCCCATACCAGGACCACCGCCGCCGTGTGGAATCGCAAAGGTTTTGTGCAAGTTCAGGTGGGAAACGTCCGAACCAAACTTACCTGGTTTGGACAAGCCAACTTGCGCATTCATGTTCGCGCCGTCCATGTAGACTTGCCCACCGAACTGGTGCACGATGTCGCAAATTTCCACAATATCTTGTTCGAATACGCCGTGTGTTGACGGGTAAGTAACCATCAGGCACGACAAGTTATCAGCGTGCTTTTCGGCTTTAGCGCGTAAATCCGCCACGTCGACGTTACCATTCGCGTCGCATTCCACCACCACCACTTTCAGGCTCACCATTGCGGCGGAAGCGGGGTTGGTGCCGTGCGCGGAACTGGGAATCAAACACACGTCGCGGTGCGCTTGCCCGATGCTGGCTTGATAACGGCGAATCGCCACCAGCCCCGCGTATTCACCCTGCGCCCCCGAATTGGGCTGCATGGAAATCGCGTCGTAACCCGTGATTTCCAACAACCACGCTTCCAGCTCGGCAATCATTTGGCGATAACCGACGGTTTGTTCGTTCGGCGCGAACGGGTGAATATTGGCAAATTCCGCCCATGTGACGGGCAGCATTTCCGCCGTCGCATTCAGCTTCATGGTGCAAGAACCCAATGGAATCATGCCATGCGTTAAGGAAAAGTCTTTGTTTTCCAAACGTTTTAAGTAACGCAGCATTTCCGATTCGGAATGGTGCGAATTGAACACCGGATGCGTCAAGAACGCGCTGGTGCGTTGGTAATTTGCAGGAATGCCGCTAAAACCAGAAGCGATGATTTCCGCATCCAAGGTTTCCACGTTCAGGCCGTGACCTTCGCCCAACAGTATGTCGAACAGCTCGGCAATGTCCGCGCGGGTTTTGGTTTCGTCGATGCTGATACCGATGTTGCCGTTTGCCATTTGCCAAACATTGACCGCTGCTGGCGTTTGCACAGGAGCTGACGGGACAATCGTCAAGGTGTCAAACCAAGTGTCGTGCAGCAATTGCACGCCTTTTTGTTGCAAACCTTGCGCCAGAAGCGTGGTTAAGCGGTGAATGCGTCCGGCAATCTGCTTCAGACCCGCCGCGCCGTGGTACACCGCGTAGAATGCTGCCATGTTCGCCAGTAATGCTTGTGCGGTACAAATGTTGGACGTGGCTTTTTCGCGGCGAATGTGTTGTTCGCGGGTTTGCATCGCCATGCGTAGCGCGGGTTTGCCGTGGCTGTCGATGGAAACGCCAATCACGCGCCCCGGCATGGTACGTTTAAACGCCTCTTTGGTGGCGAAAAACGCGGCATGAGGACCACCGAAGCCCATTGGTACGCCGAAACGTTGCGAGTTACCGATCACCACGTCCGCACCGCATTCACCCGCCGATTTCAGCATCACTGCTGCCATTAAATCGGTCGCCACGCACACCAAAGCTTTTTGCGCGTGCGCTTGGGCAATAATGCTTTCAATGTCGACCACTTCGCCCGTGGCACTGGGGTATTGCAGCAATGCGCCGAACACTTCGTGCTGTGCTAATTCGTTGGGTGCGCCAACAATCAATTCAAAACCGAAGTATTCCGCACGGGTTTTCAACACGTCGATGGTTTGCGGCAACACGTCGCTGCTGACGAAGAACCGATTGGATTTCAGTTTGTTGGAACGTTTGCACAAGGTCATGGCTTCCGCCGCTGCGGTGGCTTCGTCCAATAACGAGGCATTGGCAATGTCCATGCCCGTTAAATCCATCACCATTTGCTGATAGTTCAGCAAACCTTCCAAACGTCCTTGGGAAATTTCTGGCTGATACGGCGTGTAAGCGGTGTACCAACCGGGGTTTTCCAACACATTGCGCAGAATCACGGGCGGCACAATGGTGTCGTAATAACCCAAACCGATGTACGACTTGGCAACCACGTTTTGCGCCGCCAAGGATTTCAAATACGCTAAGGTTTCGCTTTCGCTACGGCTGTCGTCCAATGCCAACGGTGCGTTGGTCAGAATATTGGCTGGCACGGTGCTGGTAATCAGCGCGTCCAACGATTCTGCACCGACGGTTTGCAACATGGCTTGGGTATCTGCCGCCGAAGGTCCAATGTGGCGGGCAATAAAATCGTCGTGTTGTTCCAATTCGTACAAGGTTGTCATCTAAATCAGTACCTGATGGGGTTGTGTTTACCCTGCTTGTTCCCTTCCCCTGTGGAGGAGAAGGGATGAGGATGAGGGGAAAATCAGCGGTTGCTTACTCGTCTAATTCAGCGGCGTAGCTTTCAGCGTCGAGCAATTCGTCTAACGCGTCTTCGTCATCCACGCGCATTACGAATAACCAACCGTCGCCGTAAGGGTCAGAGTTGACCAGCTCTGGCGAATCTTGTACCGCTTCATTGCTTTCGACGATCACACCAGGGACAGGCGCGTAAATGTCCGAAGCCGCTTTCACGGATTCTGCCACCGCACAACCGTCTTCCGCGCCGTATTCCGCACCCACTTCTGGCAATTCAAAATGCACCAAATCGCCCAAGGCTTCTTGCGCATGGTCAGTAATGCCAACGGTAATGGTGCCGTCGCCATTATCACGCACCCACTCGTGGGATTTGGTGTATTTCAGATCAGATGGGATATTGCTCATGATTCACTCCTAAAAACCTAAACTTAAAAAACGGATTTGCCATTACGCGCGAACACGGGTTTGACCACTTTCGCTGGGTGTAATTTGCCACGAATCTCGACTTCACAAGTGTCGCCACAATCGGCTGGCACACGCGCCAAAGCGATAGCCGCACCCAAAGTGGGGGAGAACGTACCGCTGGTAGTTTCGCCTTCGCCCGTAGCACACACGACTTTCATGTGACCGCGTAATACGCCTTTACCTTCTAGCACTAAACCGACGAATTTTTGCGGTACACCTGCGGTTTTTTGCGCTTCCAAAGCCTTGCGCCCAATAAAATCACGATTTTCTGGCTGCCAACCAATCGTCCAACCCAAACCAGACACCAATGGCGAAGTGGTTTCATCCATGTCCGTGCCGTATAAATTCATACCTGCTTCCAAACGCAAGGTATCGCGTGCGCCCAAACCAATCGGTTTTACGCCAGCGGCAAGTAAAGCATCCCACGCAGCGGCGGCTTGTGCTTCCGGCAGCATGATTTCAAAACCGTCTTCACCCGTGTAACCCGTGCGAGCGATGAACCAATCGCCGATCTGCTCACCGTAGAACACACCGAGTTTTTCAGCGGCTTGGCGTTGGTTTTCGGGCAGGATGCCCAGCACACGCTCACGCGCCGTCGCGCCTTGCACCGCAATCATGGCTAAGTCGGCACGTTCTGTTAATACCGCATCGAAATGGGCGATTTGGCTTTGCATCCACGCAATGTCTTTTTCACGAGTCGCGGCATTCACCACAATGCGGTAGGACGTGTCAGAAAAGTGGTAAACAATCAGGTCGTCAATCACTGTACCCTGCTCGTTTAACATACAGCTATACAAGGCTTTGCCGTGCTCTTTGAGTTTTTCGACATTATTGGCGAGCAAATGCAGCAAATAGGTTTTCGCGCTAGGGCCGGCTAAATCCAGAATCGTCATGTGGGAAACGTCGAACATCCCCGCGTCATTACGCACTTGATGGTGTTCTTGCAGTTGTGAGCCGTAATGAATGGGCATTTCCCAGCCCGCGAAATCAACCATTTTCGCGCCGGATTCGAGGTGCTTGGCGTAAAGAGCAGTACGTTGCATTGGCATTCTTCCCAGAAAGTAAACACAAAAAAAGGCGGCAGGTCGCAACGCACATCGCATTGTTAAACCTGCCGCCCCTCTGTCCTGATTACCTGAGAGATTCCTTATCGCGGGGGATAAGTTATTACCCTTCGGTGAGTGCGACCGCACTGCTCTCCAGAGTCAGCTATAGCCCTAACAGTCCTTTTGCCTGAGCGTTTCCGGGCGGAATTGCGCCTTCGGCGGTTGGTGATTTGCACCGAATCGACGGGAACAAATGCCAACACTCTTCTGCTAGATCGTTACTGAATGCGGCGATTGTACAGATTCAACCCTTCAACGTACAGCCAAAGCCGCTACCACTTGCTCTGCTAAATCCGCCACTAACTGGCTTTGCGCCTGCACAATCGCATCAACCGTTTTGCCTGTCACCGCACGTTGCAAGGCAATCGGGTAAGCGGCAAGCCATTTACCGTCTTTCGCCTGTTGCAATTGCCAAGTGCCACGCAATACCGCATTGCCATTGGGCACGCCGTCGAATTGGTCAATTTTCAACGCGACTTGGTATTGCGGGGTTTGGCTGAGTTCCCACGGAATGGTTTGCACGCGGGTTTGTGGCAACCGCGCTTGCAATTGCTGCGTTAGTGCGGCAAGAAATTCATCTTCCAACTGCCCGCCCCACAAATGCGTATCCGATACGCTCACATTCGTGGCATTTTGGCGCAACACCATGCCTTCACGGTCGAGTAACGTGGGCAACTTCACATCACCAACCCCAAGGCTGGCAATGCGTTGCGATACGGCAAGGCTCGCTTGCACAGCCGCCGTATTCACCGCCAAGCTGTGGTAAGTGGTCGGCGTACTCGAACACGCCGCCAGCCACACCGCGAGTAACATTCCCAATAAGCGTTGCATTACTCGTCTCCTTTTTTACCACGAATCAGTGACGTGGGTTGGCGTTGCAAGGTTTCGGTTAAACTGCGCACCGAACGCGACGCGGCGGTGACTTCTTCCAACATTTCCTGCAATTGGTATTGGGTTGGCGAATTTTGCGCGGTTAAACGGTCAATTTGCGCCATTGAACCCTGAATTTTCTGCAAGGTCGCGCCTAAATCCGCCGTGATTTTATCCAAATCACGCTGCACGCTAGGTAAGGTTTGTTTATCCACCGTTTTTAACGTGTCTTTCGCAGCCTTAATCGCCTGCTCGGTTTCCAATAAAACCTTATTCACATTATCCACGGTTTTATCCAATTTGCCGCTATTCACCAATTTTTTAACACCATCCAATGTTTCTTGCAAACTGGTCATGATATTACTTGCCATACCCGCTAAATCATCAAAATCACCCGCAATGGTTGGAAACACGAAACTGTCACCAACCTTTTTAATATCCATTGCTTTAGCATTATCCTCCATGCTTAAGCTAATGACTTTCTGACCTGTTAGGAAACTGGCTGTTTCCAACTTAGCACGCAAGCCTTTTTTAACCAATTGGTGCAGAGCCTTCTCTGCCGCTTCTGCACTTAAGTCATCATCAAAACGCTGCGGTTGAATAGACACTACTACCGGAATGGAAACCGCTAGATCATCAGAATTTAGCTTCATATCAATGCTTTCAACTTTACCAACAGGAATGCCTTGATATTCTACATTTGCTCCAACTCCTAAACCACGAATCGAGCCTTGAAAATACATGGTATAACGCAAACTGTAAGCGTACTCCTGCTCTTGCGTCACATCAAAATTCTTATATAACGTAAATTCTTTACCTTCTTTACTAACCCCAGACTTACCATCGCTTAATGGCGTATCGAACGCAACGCCACCTAACAACAAAGATGTCAGTGATTCAACCCGCAATTCTGCACCAGATGCACCTAACTTAAAATGTGCTCCGCTGGCATTCCAGAAATGCGAATTATCATGTACAAACTCAAAATACGGGTCTCGAATAAATACTTCTAACCGCACTAAATTTTTATCTGCCAATAATTTATAATCAATCACTTCACCTACGGGTAATTGCTTGTAAGTGATTGGCGCACCAATATCAACAGAACCCATTGACTCTGCCAGTAAAAAGAAGCGTCTACCATTTTCTGATGGCGCAATCGCTGGTGGACGTTCATCCCCTTGATAAAAACGCTGATCATCTGTATTTGTCCCAGGGTCCATCCCAATATAAGCACCTGATACCAAAGTACTCAGTCCAGAAACCCCAGAACGGTTAATACGCGGACTGACAATCCAAAAACGTGCATCACTGCCTAAATGCCGCCCTATTTCACGATTCAGCTCAATCTCTGCTTCAATACCTTTTAGATCATCGCTTAAATGCAGTGACTTTATTTTACCAACACTAACCGCCTTGTATTTCACATCGGTTTTGCCTATTTCCAAACCTTCTGCACTAGAAAACTGCACAATAATGATTGGACCACGTTGATACCAAGTCTGTACCAATAACCAAATCCCAATAAATAAAGCAACTAGTGGAATTAACCAAACAGGTGATGGCCATCGTTCGTTTTTCACAACGACATCAGGTAAATCATGGATTATTGTTGATTCACTCATGATGGTATTTCCTAGTACTGCTATCTTCCCAGATTAAATGAGTATCAAGTGTACGCGCAGCCAACATGGTTAGCACCACAACAGCAGCAAATGACAGACTACCTACATTTGCTTCTATCCGAGCGACATTTCCAAGCTGTACTAGTCCCGATAAAATAGCTGTTACAAAGACATCGACCATTGACCAACGCCCAATATTTTCCGTGACTCGATACAAACGTAGCCGATCTTTAGGTCGCCATTGCATACGACGCTGAATAGTAATCAATAAAAAACTCAACGCTAATAACTTTAAGATAGGCACAACAATACTGGCAACAAACACAATTAATGCCAAAGGCCATTGACCTGATTTTAATAAACTGAATACACCACTTAAAATCGTATCAGGATGTCCCCGTCCCAGCATATAAACACTCATGACAGGCATTAAATTCGCTGGTATATAGAGAATCATGGCGGAAATCAATAATGCCCATGTTGTTTCAATACTGTGACCAGGTTCGTGCATGGCTAAACGCGCTCCACAACGTGGACAATGCAAGGTTTGCCGCCAATAATGTGGTTGTTCGCTTGGCAGATTTGATAAAACAGGGCGTGATAATGCACCGCACGCATAACATTGCAATAATCCTGCTGACCGCACAGTTTGCCCTAATCGTTTATTCTCTACCATGACGGCTGAACCTGTTGTTTTAGGGCATCCAAACGCTGCCAAATGGTGAACGGGTCTAATGTTGCCGTCGCGGCTGCCATAACCACAACCAATCCCACAAATGACCAAAAAGCCGGACCAATAATCAGTGTCGCCATACTGCCTAACTTCACTACCGACACCAACACCCCTAACATAAAGACTTCCAACA
>CAZTUZ010000045.1:5451-16140 GCA_964617055.1 uncultured Thiothrix sp. | reverse complement strand
CCTACAGGCTGTGTGGCAGGCGTTGGACGCTTTGCAAAAAACGTTGCGTCAAGCAGATTTTGACCAGCCATTAGTTTGGGGTGTGTTCAAAAGCGCGTTGGCGGAACAGTTGGATAAGCGTAGTGAATCCGAAGGCTTTTTGGGGCGCGGGATTACTTGCTGTGCGTTAATGCCAATGCGTACTGTGCCGTTTCGGTTTGTGGCTTTGATCGGCATGAATGATGGGGTGTTCCCGCGTCGGGATCATCGCGCAAGTTTTGACCGTATGGCACAACAAATGCGCCGAGGGGATCGTTTAAAGCGTGACGAAGATCGGTATTTGTTCTTGGAAAGCGTACTGTCGGCGCGTGATTGGTTGTACGTCAGTTACGTCGGCTTGAGTGCGCAGGATAACAATCCTTTACCGCCATCGGTGTTGGTGAGTGAATTACGGGATTATGTGCAACGTTTAGCCCCAGAAGCATTGGCACAATTGACGACAGCGCATCCATTACAGGCGTTTAGCCCTAAATATCCGCGCGGTGAAAATGGTTTATTCACTTACACAACGTATTTTTCAGCGGAAAGTTGGCAGCAGGAACGGGCGGTGACTGTACCGTTTTGGCAAGGGGAAGTATTGCCCGAGCCTGATGTGAGTTTACGTCATGTTAATTTAGAGCGTTTGACACGCTTTTTTCAGCAGCCTGCCCGCACCTTTTTGCAACAGCGTTTGGGGTTGAAGCTATACGAACAAGCGCATGAAATTGCAGGACGTGAACCGTTTGCGTTGGAGAATTATCAAGATGGAGGGGTGCGCAGTGCTATATTCCAGCAGTTATGCCAGCAACAAACACCTGCACAAGCCTTGACCGTGTTACGCGCTAAAGGCCTGTTGCCGCATGGTGAATTGGGTGATTTGATCTTTGCCGAACAAGTCAAAGTAACGCAGGCGTTTTACCAACAACAAGTGGGTAGTGCGGCGTATACCTTGAAGCCTTTGGGCTTTAGTTTGGTATTCGGTGAGTTTCAGCTTACGGGTTTGATTAAACAATTAACTGTGGATGGTTTTAAAATCAGTGAGTTAGGGCGGTTAAGTTATTGGCAATGGTTGGGGATTTGGTTGCAGCATTTGGTATTGAATGCGGTGGAAAATGCGCCTTGTCCGCGTGTAACGACAATCTACGGTTTGGAGCGTAAAGACGAAAAAAACAATAAGCACCTACAACCTGTCGTGTATCGATTACAACCCATCGCCGATGCTCACGCACAATTGCAGCAATTGTTGGGTTGGTATTGGCAAGGTTTGTGCGAACCTTTGCCGTTTTTTCCCAAATCCGCGTTTGAGGCGGTGCAACGCACGAAAGATGGTTCGATTATTTTCAACTCTGAAGCGGCCAATAATACTTGGAGTGGGGAAGCCTACCGTTCGCGGGAATGCGATAAGCCAGAATACCGTTTACTGTATCGCAGTGAGAATCCGCTCCAAACGCAAGCGCAAACCGTGGAACAAATCGCCCAAGCTATTTTTGGGCGATTATTGGCGGTAAGGTCGAATTAACGCAGGGATAAAATGCGCCAGCCGCGTTCTTGTGCAATTTGGGTAAGCGTGGCATCGGGGTCAACCGCGATGGGGTTATCGACCATTTCCAGTAATGGCAGGTCATTGCGTGAATCGCTGTAGAAGTAGCTTCCTGTTAAAGTTTCATCACGCCCTTGTAACCAGTCTTGCAATCGCGTGACTTTGCCACTTTGAAAACAGGGCGTGCCGTCGATGTTTTGCGTGTAGCGTCCATTGACGATTTTAGGTTCAGTCGCCAATAAGTGTGGAATGCCAAATGCTTGCGCAATCGGGCGCGTAATAAAACTATTGGTCGCGGTAATGATCATCAATGTATGACCTTGAGCGCGATGGTCATCTACCAATGCTAGCGCGGCTGGCGACATGAGTGGTTGGATCACCGTCGCCATAAATTCACGGTGTAAGTCAGCTAATTCTTCCATGTTACGTTCGCTCAAGGGTTTAAACGAAAACGCGGAAAATTCGTGAATATCCAATACGCCTTGTTTGTATTGCTCGTAAAAACGTTGGTTGGCGGCTTCATAACTTGCGCTATCGACTAAACCTTTACTTACTAGAAATTGCCCCCATTCGTAATCGCTGTCGCCACTGAGAAGGGTGTTATCCAGATCGAAAAGTGCCAAGGTCATGCGGTCTCGTACTCCGGTTTAAGGAAAAATGGACGATTGTACCTGCTTTGGCTCTGGATGAAATTGCCGAATCATGACGGTTATGGAAAAATCAGCGTAAGTTAAGTTTGGGAGAAAAGTTGTGATTGATGAGGAAGGATTTAGAGCCAATGTTGGCATCATCCTCTGCAATTACGACGGTAAAGTGTTTTGGGGGAGACGGCTAGGACAGGATTCTTGGCAGTTTCCGCAGGGAGGCATTGATCGAGGAGAAACACCGACGGAGGCTATGTTCCGTGAACTGTATGAGGAACTGGGTTTACGCAAAGAACAAGTCGAAGTGGTTGGACAAACCCGTGGTTGGTTGCGTTATCGCATCCCCCCTTACATGATCCGCCGTCGTGCAAGACCGTTATGCATAGGTCAAAAGCAGCGTTGGTTTTTACTGCGTTTATTGTGTCACGACCATGATGTGAATTTACAAGCCACCACTAAACCGGAATTTGATTACTGGGAATGGGTGGATTATTGGCAGCCCGCACATCAGGTGGTGTTTTTTAAACGCCGTGTTTACCGCCGTGCATTGGATGAGTTAGCCCCGCTACTGGAAGAAGTGAGTGAAGCCTAAAACGGCTTCACCACTGCTAAAATCACCACAATAATCAATACTAAACTGGGGACTTCATTAAACCAACGATACCAGCGATGATCACGCACGTTGGCATCATGGCGGAACGTTAGCATAAGCTGGTAACACGCATAGTGATACCCTAGTAACGCGATAACCAATAAAGCTTTGGCATGAAACCAATGCGTTACTACCAGTAGGTATTGCCAATTCATCGCTAAAATAACCAAGCCAAATAAGGCGGTTAAACCCGCGCCGAGCGTCATCATAATGAATAAACGGCGTTCCATGACTTTGAATAACTCAAAGCTACCACGATTTTCCGGCATGGCATGGTAGACGTACAATCGTGGTAAGTAAAACAACCCCGCAAACCACGTCACCATGAAGATAATGTGTAGGGCTTTCAGCCAAATGTACATGCACAGTTCCTTGCTGCTGGTGTTACAGTAAACCGCGAACCTTTTGTTCTAGCTCTGCCGCTTTCCATTCGCCCAGTTTTTGGACGGCTATCGTACCATCCGCTGCAACCAAGAACGAAGTCGGGGTAACACGGACATCGAATTGTTTGCTGACATCGCCAGACTGATCATGCGCGATGGTGTATGTCATACCTTTTTGGCTACGCATGGTTTGAATGTCAGCAAGTTCATCATGAGGCATAGCAACAGCAATGATACGAAAACCTGAGCCTTGCATCTTTTTGTCCAAGGCTTCTAGGACAGGAATTTCTCCGACACAACCAGGACAGGTTGTCGACCAAAACGTCAAAAGATAGGGTTTGCCCTTCAAGCTGTCTAAATTTAGCTTTTCGCCATCCAGAGTTTGTACCGTGACTGAAGGGGGGATGCTCTTCATGCCTTGGGCTGGCATGAGGAATAAAAACGCTAATGCGCCCACCACAACAGCTAAAATCGCCAGTGCTTTTATGTCTAGTTTCATAAGTTCAATGGTTGTTAATCAGTAAGGATTGCGTATTATACAGGGATTTTTGATGCCGACAGAAAAAGGGATATTGTGAAAAAGAAAATTGGTATTGTTGGTGCGACAGGCTACACAGGCGTGGAATTATTACGTTTGCTGGTCAATCATCCAAATGTTGAGATCACTTACATCACTTCACGGGAAAATGCAGGCTCGCGCGTGGATGCGATGTTCCCGAATTTGCGTGGGTATTTGGATTTAGCATTTTCAGCACCAGCCAATGAACAATTAGCCGAATGTGATTTGGTCTTTTTTGCTACACCGAATGGTGTTGCGATGAAAAGTGCGCAAGTTTTGCTGGATGCTGGCGTTAAGGTGATCGACTTGGCGGCTGACTTCCGCATTAAAGACATTGCGTTGTGGGAGAAATGGTATGGTATGCAACATGCTTCCCCGCAATTGGTCGAAGAAGCCGTCTATGGTTTGCCAGAGTTAAATCGCGAGCAGGTCAAACAAGCCCGTTTGGTTGCCAATCCGGGGTGTTACCCTACTGCTGTAACGCTGGGGTTATTGCCGTTGATTGAGCATAATCTGGTAGATTTGGAACAGATCATTGCGGACACTAAATCTGGCGCAAGCGGTGCAGGGCGCAAGGCTGAGGTTCACACGCTGTTGTGTGAGGCGGGGGATAGTTTTAAAGCCTATGCTGTTTCGGGGCATCGTCACCAGCCAGAAATTTCGCAAACATTATCAAAGCTTGCAGGTTGTCTGATAAATCCCACTTTTGTTCCGCATCTCTTGCCCATGATTCGCGGAATTCACGCTACACTGTATGCTACGTTGACCACTGAAGCAGATTTGCAGCCGTTGTATGAAGCGCGTTATGCAGCAGAAACCTTTGTCGATGTATTGCCAAGCGGGTCACATCCAGAAACCCGTTCCGTGCGTGGTGCAAATTTCTGCCGGATCGCGGTGCATCGTCCACAGAATGGCAAACGTGTCGTTGTACTTTCAGTGATTGACAATTTAGTGAAGGGCGCAGCCGGACAAGCCGTACAAAATATGAACCTAATGTTAGGTTTCGCAGAAGATACTGCGTTACGTTATCCTGCTCTGCTGCCTTGAGTTGAGGATTCCAAGAGGCAACATAATCGGCCATGAGCCTAGAATACAAATTTGATCATCGTGGGACTGTACAAGTTCGCCCCATCGGGAGTGATAAGCGCAGTCCCTGCTGGTATATACTAGCAACATTGCTCATCTTGATGTTGATCGCTGGTATCGGGTTGTTTTTTAGCGGCTACCTGACACCTGTCGACTCTTCGGGGGCACATGCGATTACATTGCGTGGTAAAATGGACGAACAAGAACGTTTGATTGAGCAGCACGTCGCCACCATCAAACAGATGGAAGAGCAATTGGCCTCCGTCAAACGGGAAAAGCAAGTTCAGGATGCTGCCAATACCGAGTTAAACAAAAAATTGGCGGCGGTGTCTGCGGACCTCGCTGCTGAACGTGAGAAATTGGTGTTGTATGATGGCATCCTTTCTCCAGACGGATTAGAAGGTGGTTTACACATTCAACATTTTGCGATTAAGCCTCGCTTAGTCGACCAAGATGGGAAAAAAACCGACTCGCTTTATCAGTATCATTTGGTGTTGGCTAACATCAAGGGGGCTGATAGCACTTTAGATGGCACATTCACCATTACCATCAGTGGTAAGCAAGAAGGCAAAGGTGTGACCGTGACACAAGCGGATGTCACGCCCAACGGTGAAAAAGCATTGACGCATTTTGCAGTTAAACATTATCAGAGTTTGGAAGGTAATTTCCTTTTCCCTAAGAATTTTACCCCTGAGTCCGTTAAACTCAGAGTCAGTCCTGCAACGGGTGATACGCCCGAACGTCTGACGAAAAGTTATGATTGGGCTACATTTAATGATTCCAACGCATCCACGAATAAGGAGTAAACCAACATGTTTGGTAAAGCAGCCAAAACGGCTACCCCTAGCAGTAGCACCCCTACCAGCAGTCCATCTAGCAGCAGTGGTCAAAACGATCAAAAAATCCGTAGTGCCCGTGTGGATACCCTGATTGGTAAAGGAACTACCATTGACGGTGATTTGCGTTTCTCTGGTGGTTTGCATATCGAAGGTGTCATCAAAGGTAATTTGGCTGCTGACGGTGATGATGCAACCCTGATTTTAAGTGAACATGGTCATATCCAAGGTGAAGTGCGTGTACCTAGTATGGTGCTCAATGGCATGATCGACGGTGATGTTTTTGCCTGCGGCAAAGTAGAACTGTTTGAGAAGGCGCGTATTTGCGGGGATGTCTATTACAACCTGTTAGAAATGGCAGTTGGCGCGGAAGTCAATGGTAAGTTGGTGCGTCAGAAGCCCGAGGTTGCCGCTGCTGCCGCCGCATTACCTAAACCAACCGATAGCGAATAAAGCTTTATTGCACGACCTTGACCAAGGGTGCTAACGTACTCACACAACTGAGTATGTAATAGGAGATAACGATATGACTGTTGAAACAGCGATTCCATCACCGTTGGTTTTTACGGATGCAGCGGCAGCAAAAGTGAAAGCACTGATTGACGAAGAAAACAATCCAGCCCTGAAACTGCGAGTATTTGTGCAAGGTGGTGGTTGTTCCGGCTTCCAATACGGCTTTACATTTGATGAAGCGGTCAATGAAGACGACACAACGGTCGAAAATGGTGGTGTTACTTTGTTGATTGACCCTATGAGCTTCCAATACATGGTGGGAGCGGAAATCGACTACACCGAAGGTTTGGAAGGTTCACAATTTGTCATCCGTAACCCGAATGCCACGACCACTTGTGGTTGTGGTTCATCGTTCAGCCCATAATTCGCGCTGTAACGGATGACATAAAAAAGGTCGCACGCAATGGCGACCTTTTTGTTTTGGGGAAAACCATTAGCCTGTATTACGCAAACCTGCGGCTAAGGCATTAATGGTGCGTAACAATGCGGGTAGCCACGGCGATTCGGTTTCACCCGTGGTTTGCGCATGTTGGCGATGCCGCTTAATCAAGGTGATTTGAATGTGGTTGAGCGGGTCAAGGTACGGGTCACGACGTTGCAGGGAGTATTGCAATAATGGCGCGTCTTCAACCAGTGCTTTCAATCGCATGATTTTCAGTACTTCACTGACGGTTAATTCGTATTCGGTACGAATGTCGGTGAAGATCATTTGCGCATTGTCCTGATCCTGCGCCAATTCAGCGTATTCACGCGCTGTCCCCATTGCGGCTTTGTACAGTGCCATTTGCACATTGCTCAACAAAGCAGTAAAGGCAGGCCATTCAGCATACATCTGTTCCAGCAAGGCGGCATTATCGGGGGCGGCAGCACGAAACGTGGCTAATGCCGTGCCAAGCCCATACCACGCGGGTAAGGTGTGGCGTGATTGTGACCAGCCAAATACCCACGGAATCGCACGAATCGAGCCTTTATCGCGCACGGTTTTTTTGCGGTGCGATGGGCGTGAGCCGATATTCAGTAAAGCAATTTCTTGAACAGGTGTCGCTTCATAGAAGTAATCCATCAGTTCAGGCGAATTGTCAGTAAGGCGACGGTAACGGGCTTCGCCTGCATTGGCAATGGCTTGCATGGCTTCGAGGTATGGTTGTGGGTCTGTGCCGCGTTTTTTCAATAAACCCACGCTGGCTTTGAGTAAACCGGTTGTGCCAACCCCCAATTCAAATACGGCGGTTTCAATATTACTGTATTTGGCGGCTAAGATTTCGCCTTGTTCGGTGAATTTGATTTGCCCGTGAACGGTATCAGGTGGTTGCGCCAATATTGCTTCGTGTGTAGGACCACCGCCACGTCCGACTGTGCCGCCGCGTCCGTGGAATAAGCGGCATTTCACGCCATAGCGATCCGTTAAGGCAATGACTTCTTTTTGCGCATTATACAAATTCCAGTTAGAAGCCAAGATACCACCGTCTTTGCACGAGTCGGAATAACCGAGCATGACTTCTTGCAAATTGCCCGCAGCATCCAATAACGCACGGTAGGCAGTGTTTTCAAACAAGCTGGTAAGGACGCTGCTAATGTGGCGTAAGTCTTCGATGGTTTCAAACAGCGGTGACACCATGATGCGGCAGTACAGTTGACGCTCAGCATCGTAACCGATCAAACCCGCCATGCGTGCCAGTAACATCACTTCCATAATGTGGCTGGCACTGTGAGTCATGGAAATAACGTAAGTACCGAAAATGCCCGACCCTGCTTCCATGCGCATGGTTGCCATGCTGTCGAAAATTTCCAAGGTTTCGGCGGTGCGGGCACTGAGTTTAGGGCGGTGCGGTAAGGGCAGGCTAGGGCGTAGGATGAGTTCGGCGAGTAGGTTGAGGCGTTCCGGTTCGCTCAGTGCTAGGTAATCGTGACACAACCCCGCTTGTTGCAAGCTTTCCGCCACGGTTTCGCTGTGAATGGTGGATTCTTGGCGAATATCAAGCTTGTACAAACCAAAACCGCAAGTTTCTGCCAAACGAATCAAGTCTTTCAGTTCACGTCCGGCAATCACATGGTCATTATGGCTGCGTAAGGAATCATTAATCAGGTACAACTCGTGCAGAAACTCGCTCACGTCGGTGTACGCAGTGGCGGCTAATGGCGTGTTTTCATTCACCAATCGCGCTTCCACGGTTTGCAAAGTCTGGCGTAATTTGTGGCGCATGAAACTGAGTAAACGACGGTAAGGTTCTTGCGCAAAAGTGACGAGTTTACCACCGAAGATGGTTTCTCCGAGTCGTGCATTTTCCTGCTGCAAATGCGCCATCAGTTCTGGTGTTGGTGTTACAAATTCGGTGGAATGCGAGAGAACCGTGCGCAACTCACTGACACGCTTCATGTATTCTTCCAGCGCGACTTGCATTTGCATCCGAATTGCTTTGCGTGTCAACGCGGGGGTAACGAATGGGTTGCCGTCGCGGTCGCCACCAATCCATGAGCCAAAACGTAAGAAACTCGGTACGCTGATAGCACCCGTGCCATACGCTAGGCGTGCAGCGCGTTCAAAATAGCGATACAGCAAGGGAATGGCTTCAAATAACGATTCGCGGAAGTAATACAAACCGTAACGGATTTCATCTTCTACCGTGGGTTTACGGGTGCGAACTTCATTGGTGCGCCACAGCAATTGAATTTGGGCTTTGAGTTGGCGCAGAAGCGAAGCGCGGGTATCTGCATCCAAAGCGGGGGAGTCGAGCTGGTCAATAACCAAAAAGATACGGCGTTGAATGTCCATCATGGTGCGCCGCCGCGCCTCGGTGGGATGCGCGGTAAATACTGGAATGTAGCGCATCTGATCCAATAGGCTTTGCAGTTCGGGGGCGGTCATGCCAGCGTGTTTGAGTTCTAGTAGGGTGCGGCGTACCGAACCTTTCCACAATTGCCCATCGGGTGTTTGCACGGCGCGACGGCGTTCACGGTGTTGGAAGTCTTCTTCGACGATATTGGTGATTAGGTAAAACGTGTTAAAAGCGCGAATCACCTTCTCTAGTACTTTCACGTCCAAGGTATCGATGATTTGCATGAGTTCACTGCGTAAGGTTTGATCATCCTGCTTACGCAACTGGATATAACCACGGCGTAATTTTTCAACAGCATCATACACAGCGGGGTCTTCTTGCTCGCGCAGAATTTCCCCCAACAGTTCACCAAACTGTCGGACTTTTTCTTTGAGTTTTGCCACGTCAAATGGTTTTTCCACGGGTTTATCCGAGGTTATACTTAGGGTTTGCATACGCTCTCATTCCTCCTGATTACGTTTTTAAATCAGCAAAAGCAGATACTTATAATTAATGTTGATTCCCCATCATTATGCCCCAAGCCCCTCATCAGGCAAATGCACAGAAGCACTATGTGACAGTTTTATTTTTTGTGTGCACTGCAACAAAAAGTTGTTGACAGTATTTTCTAACTGCGATATTGTGCACTGCAACAAATGCTGAAAAGCATAAAACAGAAACCACATACCAAACCTTCTAGGAGACCACCATGCAAAACGAAATGATGAACATCGCAAAACAATTCAGTGAAAGTGCTTTGGCTTCTGCTAAGAAACTGGGCGACCTGAACCTGAAAACATTTGAAACTCTGGCTACTAAACAAGCTGAGTTAGTCAAATCTTGCGTTGAAATGAGCAGCAAAAATGCTGAAGCTGCTTCTAAAGTTAAAGACCTGGGCGAATTAGCTACTCTGCAACAAGAAGTAACTCGCGCTTGTGGCGAAAAATGGGTTAGCAACATGCGTGAAGCAACTGAACTGTTGACTTCTGTGCGTGACGAGCTGACTGCAATCATGGAAGAAGCTGCAAAATACACTCAATCTAACGCTGAGCAAGCGGTTGAAGCGAGCAAAAAAGTAGTTGCTGAAGCGGTTGAGAAAACCACTGCTGCCGTTGAGAAAGCTGCTTCTGAAGCGGTTGAACTGACTAAAGAAGCTGCTGAGAAAGCGGTTGAAGCTACCAAGAAAGTAGCTGAAAAAACCAAAGCTTAATTTCTAGTTGATAGTTGAATCGGGAGTGTAACTCCTCCTCCTCCTCTCTCTAGCCCGATTCAGCTTATCCTCCCTTCGCCCGCCACTCCTCCTCCGGCGGGCGATTTTTTTGTGGTTATAAACCACATCAAGCCACGATGTTCTGTCGGATTTTCAAGTTTCTAGTACGCAAGCGTGTCAGCCACTAATCGTCGGACTAATGGCTGTGAATGGATAAGAAGGCTAGCGGGGCAGGGCAGGAATAGCGAAGCGATATTTTTATAAAAATTTCTAATGATTAACAATCACTGCTGAGAATGATTAATTGTTGTGCATTATAAACATTTAAACCGTACTCCTGAATGGTTTTTGCGATTTTGCCGTACCGTTCATTGAACTCCTGTTCCGAATATTTCCGACAAAAAACGCCTTCACAGTTTTTGCTGATATATA
>CAZTUZ010000045.1:0-5441 GCA_964617055.1 uncultured Thiothrix sp. | reverse complement strand
ATCAGCATAGTTTTCGTCAAGAAAAACAATGGCGCGTTTCCACATATCGCCAATTACGACATAATTCTTCATGGTGTGTACCTTGCTACGATTGTCTATATAAAAACAGTATGTTACTGAGGAATGTTGAGATGCTTGCCTACATTGTTGCAGTGCAGCACTTGCTATGACGTAACCATACTATAAAAAGTTCATGCCTAACATAACAATTTTGTGCAGTGCAGCAAACATCTGGTACATCTAATGGGGTTTTTCACAGATAAAAGGTTGCCAGCGTGGTAGGATCAAATTAATACCGAGCCAAGTCAAGCATGTAAACGGTAGAGCAACTGGGTTTGAAACGGCAAACGGCGTTCGTCTGCCGTGGTATTCTGACGGGTTATTTGTTTTCTTTGGGGTTTAAACTTTTTAATATGCTTTGTTGCATTTTTTGCCAAGCTTGCATATTTTGTTCGCCCATTTTCAACCAGACATCCATCGGCGTTCCGGCTAGTACCTTGTGCATTTGTTCGCGCATTGCAACTTGTTGGTTTGTGAACAAGTCGACACTTTGCTTCATGTACTCTGTGAAACCTTTACGCGCTGTGCCGCTGTAGTTGCGGATGAATTGTTCGAGAATTTCCGCACTAAACAACGGTTGTCCGCCAGACTCCTGTTCCAGAATGATTTGTAGGAGAATAGTGCGGGTAATGTCATCACCCGATTGACGGTCAATTACTTTGAATGGCGTTTCGGCTAACACTAAATCGCGCACGTCATTCAACGTGATGTAGCAGCTTTGAGCCGTATCGTATAAGCGTCGATTGGGGTACTTTTTGATAATGCGTATTTCTATCATAAGACCTCTTGCCCCAATTCCCCTGTTTGACATGGAAAGTGTGGGAATAATGACACCCACCCGACTCCTCGCACAAAAGCGAAGAGCCAAGTGGGACAGGCATAAGCCTTAGTGCATGTATTGACCGCCGTTAGCAGAGAAGTCAGCACCTGTGATGAATGCTGCATCGTCAGACGCTAAGAATGCAGCCAACGCGCCGATTTCTTCAGGTTTGCCCAAACGACCGACTGGGATTTGTGCAACGATTTTAGCGCGTACTTCTTCCGCAATCGCCATAACCATTTCAGTGCCGATGTAGCCTGGGGAAATGGTGTTGACAGTAACGCCTTTACGCGCAACTTCTTGAGCCAATGCCATTGTGAAACCATGAACGCCAGCTTTCGCCGCGCTGTAGTTGGTTTGGCCGAATTGGCCTTTTTGACCGTTGACGGAAGAAATGTTGATCACGCGACCAAAACCACGGTCAGCCATTTCGTTGACGAATTGGTGGCTCATGTTGAAGATGCTGTCGAGGTTAGTTTTCATAACCGCAGCCCAGTGAGCAGGCGTGATTTTCTTGAAGGTTGCGTCACGAGTGATGCCCGCGCAGTTGACCAGTACATCAACTTGCCCAAATTCAGCGATAACGGCTTCTTTCAGTTTAACGCAGTCGTCGTAGTTGCTAACGTCACAAGGATAGATTGCAACTTCATAGTCTTGCTTAGCTTGCCATGCTTTGGCTTGCTCTTCTGGTTCGTAGTAAGTCGTAACGATTTTGAAACCAGCAGCAGCCAGTTTCGCGCAGATTGCGTTACCAATACCGCCAGTACCACCAGTTACCAGTGCAACTTTGCTCATATTTCTGTCTCTCTAGGGTTAAAAATTCTACGTCAATGTCAGCAGGGGATTAAACTGCTTCAACAGCCATTGCAACACCCTGACCACCACCGATACACAGGGTAGCCAGACCTTTTTTCGCGCCAGTACGTTTCATACCGTGCAGTAATGTTACCAGAACACGCGCACCAGATGCCCCAATCGGATGACCCAGTGCAATCGCACCGCCACTAATGTTGACTTTATTTAAGTCCAAACCGAGGTCTGTGTTGACAGACATGGCTTGTGCGGCAAAAGCTTCATTGGCTTCGATTAAGTCCAAATCAGCAACCTGCCAACCCGCCTTTTCCAAACATTTGGTGGTTGCGGGGATCGGTCCTGTCCCCATAATAGCAGGATCAACACCCGCGCTGGCAAATGCCACGATCCGCGCCATTGGGGTTAAACCTAGTTCAGCCGCTTTGGAGGCTTTCATGACGACAACGGCCGCCGCACCATCATTGATACCCGATGCGTTACCTGCTGTAACTGTACCATCTTTTTTGAACGCAGGTTTCAATTTGCCTAAAGAAGCTGCGGTAGTGCCAGCGCGTGGAAATTCATCAGTGTTGAATACCAAGGGTTCACCCTTGCGTTGTGGAATAACCACAGGAATGATTTCTTCGGCAAATACACCAGCTTTCTGTGCAGCTTCGGTTTTTTGTTGAGAGTTTGCTGCAAACTCGTCTTGTGCTTCACGGCTGAAAGTGTATTTATCAGCAATGTTTTCAGCAGTGATGCCCATATGATAGTTGTTGAACGCACACCACAAACCGTCTTTAATCATGGTATCGACCAGTTTCCAGTCGCCCATTTTCGTGCCGTTGCGTGAGTTCGGTAGAACGTGGGCTGACGCGCTCATGGTTTCTTGGCCGCCTGCAATCACGATGTCAGCATCACCACAAGCAACCGCTTGGTATGCCAAGTGTACAGCCTTCAAGCCACTTCCACAGACCTTATTAATGGTCATTGCGGTGGTTTCGTGTGGTAAACCTGCGGATAATGTGGTTTGGCGGGCGGGGTTTTGCCCTGTTCCGGCGGTTAGAACTTGACCTAAGATAACTTCATCAATTTGAGAAGGTTGTAAGCCAGAACGCTCCAAGAGACCTTTGATGACTGTAGCACCCAATTCGGAAGCTGGAAGAGCGGATAAAGTGCCGCCAAAATTGCCTAGCGCAGTACGCCCTGCGGCTACGATAACAATATCTTCACGCATGTAGTGATATTCTCCTTGGGTTAATGTGGTGTGAAATCGTTGAACGTTTGGCAGTAACTCCCTATTCAATTGCCCAACAATAAAGGCAATACTAGGATTATTGCAAGCCACTGCGGGAGTGTTATTAGTGAAATCTGCCTTTGTTGCGGCGCACAAATTAGCATGTTACGCTTGTTTAATGCAATATTAAATACATGGGTTTTTTCTCGGAGGAGCGTTTATGACAATGACTTGGGATCAAGATGCATGGCGTACTTGGTCAATGAATCAACAACAATATTGGCAGAATTGGGCGCAGTCTGTGCAAAAGGGTGAGCTTGGTAAATTAGCCGATGCATCACCTGCACAAGCATGGGCACAAAGCATTGATCAATATTGGAAATCAATGACTCCCCAGCTAGGCTCAACCGCCACGGCAGACGTTGCTCAACGCCTGCTGGAAATGGGTAAGCTATACATGGGTTTTGCTGAGAAAGCTTACCAAGTGCCTCAATCTGGTGTGATTGGTGCGGAAACGGTTGATGCATGGTTGAATACATTGGAGTCTGGTTTTCGTGGTTATTGCCAGCAATTAGAGGCTGGAAAATTCACAGCACATGGTGTTGGTGTCGGACAAGTCGCTATGGATAGCTGGCAACGCGTGTTGAAGAGTTTGGGAATGCAAGCTTTCCAACATCTTGGGGCTGGTGGTTTTCAAGTGCCATTATCAGAAAACTGGCAAGAGCAGTTGCAGAAGGTTTTGTCTACTTCTGCTATTGGCATGAATCGCGAGTCACAAGAAAGGTGGCAAAATGTAGTGGCGTTGGCGACAGAGTACCAAGAGTGCGCTGATGATTATTTGAAAGCCTTTGCTAAACAGGGTTTATCCTCCGTCGCTGCCTTGCGTGTGCGGGTTGCTACTTTGCGTGATGAAGGTAAAGTGATTACATCCTTGCGCGAACTGTATGACTTATGGGTGGAGGTCAATGAGGAAGTTTATGGGCAATTTGCCATGACTGACGAATACCAAGTGGTTTATGGTGACATGGTGAATGCTCTGATGGCCCTTAAACAAGGTATCAACCAAGAATTGAATGATTGGTATCAATCCATGAACCTACCGACTCATAAGGAACTGAACGAAGCGTTTAAAAAGCAACAAGAACTGCGGCGCGAAAACCGCCAACTGCGTCAACAGTTGCAAGCACTGACACGAAAAGTGGATGCCTTGATAGCAACGCAAACCACGACCCCACAAGCCTAATCGTCCTGTATTGTTCATCACAGTTTACGCAAGGAGTCCCTTTCATGCCATTTCAAATGCGCCCTGATGCCATTCTTAATGAGGTCAAAACGTTTAATGAAAAACTCGCTCAAGGGATGGCAAATCTCATGGAGGTGGGTGAGATTTCATCAGGAGTTACTCCTCACGACGTTATCTACCAAGAGGATAAACTCAAACTGATTCGTTACCAGGGTAATCGCGAACCCAGTAATAAAGTGCCATTGCTCGTGGTATACGCCTTGGTAAACCGTCCCTACATGACAGATTTGCAGGAAGACCGTTCAACAATTAAAGGGCTATTGGATGCAGGACAGGACGTTTACCTGATTGATTGGGGATACCCTGATGCTTCAGACCGCTACCTAACATTAGATGATTATTTAAATGGTTACCTAGACCGTTGCGTGGACGAAATTTGTGAACGTCATCAACTAACAGCCATTAACTTGTTGGGTATCTGTCAAGGTGGGGTATTCAGTTTATGTTACAGTGCAATGCACCCTGAAAAGGTACAAAATCTTATCACAATGGTGACACCCGTCGACTTCAAAACCCCAGACAATATGCTCAGCCATTGGGTGCAAAATTTGGATGTTGATTTACTGGTCGATACTCTGGGCAATATTCCTGGCGAAATGCTGAATTGGACATTCCTTAATCTCAAACCCTACCAATTGATGGGACAGAAGTACTTGGGTATGGTCGATGTTATGAATGATGCCAAAATGCTAAAGAACTTCATGCGTATGGAAAAGTGGATTTTTGATAGTCCAGACCAAGCAGGAGAAACCTTCCGTCAGTTTGCAAAAGACTTCTTCCAACAAAACAAACTGGTTAAAGGCGAAGTACAAATTGGTGATTACACCGTGGATTTGGTAAACGTTACCATGCCAGTATTGAACGTCTACGCTGAACAGGATCATCTCGTGCCACCTGCCGCCTCTTGCGTGTTAAAACAGGTGGTTGGCAGTAAGGATTACACTGAATTGACCTTTAATGGTGGACACATTGGTATTTACGTTAGTGGTAAGGCACAAAAGACCATTCCTCCAGCGATTGGGGAGTGGTTGTCGGCTCGTACTAAACCCCAGTGAGGAAAATTACAAAAAATTGCGTTAAGTTTTAAAAAGGGCTTGACGCTCTTACAGAGTACGCGTATAGTTCGCGGCTCATTGATTGAGGAATGACAGCAAGCAGTTAATCATTCCATCTCTGTCGGAGTATAGCGCAGCCTGGTAGCGCACCTGTTTTGGGTACAGGTGGTCGGG
>CAZTUZ010000044.1:0-16358 GCA_964617055.1 uncultured Thiothrix sp. | reverse complement strand
AGATGCGCATTAGTGACTGGAGTTCAGACGTGTGCTCTTCCGATCTCACGCATTGAAGTCTTACGCAATCGTCACGGCGATATTGTTCTGGGTAATGGCAATAACCGAATCAGTTTAGGACGTAGTATTACCGCCCATATTTTTGTGCAAGTGCAGGAGTAGATCATGGCAAAGACCTGTTGTGATACCGAAACCAAGCGTTGCCCAAAATCACAGTTATATCGCCAACTCGCACTCGTTGGTAACCCGAATGCGGGCAAGACCACCCTGTTCAACTTACTCACCGGAGCGCGGCAACGCACGGGTAACTGGCCAGGCGTCACGGTGGAACGTAAAGAGGGTCAATGCCGCCTACTCAATGAAGAATTGAACGTGGTGGATTTACCCGGAACGTATTCTCTCGACTTCAGCGATACCTCTGCGGATGAACAAGTCGCCCGCCAATTCGTACAAAACAACCCCGACCATTTATACATCAACATTGTCGATGCCAGCACACTCGAACGCGGCTTGGACTTAACCTTGCAATTGCGTGAACTCAATGTGCCAATGATTGTGCTACTGAACATGATGGATGTGGCAGAACGCCGTGGCATGAAAGTCGACCCACAAGCCTTGCACGAACGCTTGGGTTGTCCGGTTATTCCCGTGTCGTTACGCCAAGATAAAGACCTAGCCCCTGTTCATCACGCGATTTGCCATTACTTGCCCAGTGCTTCCACCTTGCATTTTGAGATTCCCTACCACCAAAGCGTCGAAAGTGCCTTACAGACACTGCAAGCCACTGCAACGGGAACGGATCGCTTAAGTGCGTTACTGGCGTTACAAACACAAAAAGACGACCCAACCATTGCCGCATTACGCCAACAAATCGAAACCGATACGCAGGAATCCGTGGACTTTTTATTAGCCGATGCGCGATTCGACCTCGCCACGCGCACCGCACAACAAGCCGTCACGGAACGCGGTAAAATCAGCCGTACCTTATCCGATAAAGTCGACCGCTGGGTTTTAGGCAGTTGGACAGGTATCCCCATTTTCTTGGGCATGATGTACCTGCTGTTTTTGTTTAGCATTAACCTTGGCGGAGCATTCATCGACTTTTTCGACATCGGTATGCAAACCCTCGCGGTGGATGGGGTGCGTCATGTGTTAAGCGGCTGGAATGCACCCGAATGGTTCATCACCCTACTAGCTGATGGCTTGGGTGGCGGCTTACAAGTGGTATCTACCTTTATCCCGATCATTGCCGCCTTGTATTTATTCTTAACTTTACTGGAAGAATCCGGCTACATGGCACGCGCTGCCTTTGTGATGGATCAATTCATGCGCCGCTTAGGGGTTTCGGGTAAAGCGTTTGTCCCCCTGATTGTTGGTTTTGGCTGTAACGTTCCGGCCATCATGGCAACGCGCACCTTAGACAGCCATCGTGAGCGCATTCTAACGGTACTCATGGCTCCTTTCATGTCGTGCGGTGCTCGCTTGGCGGTTTACGCCTTATTCGCCGCCGCTTTTTTCCCCACTGGCGGACAAAACATCGTGTTTTTATTGTATTTGGTGGGTATTGCGTTTGCTATCCTAACAGGCGTAATCATGCGCAAAACCCTATTACAAGGCGGCGCGGATCACTTTGTGATGGAAATGCCAACCTACCAAATCCCAGCCTTGTACAATATCCTATTGAATACTTGGAATAAGCTAAAAGGCTTTATTCTCGGTGCAGGACAAGTCATTGTCTTGGTGGTAACAGCCATCAATGTTGTCAACAGCCTTGGTACGGATGGTTCATTCGGCAATCAAAACACGGAAAAATCCGTCTTAAGTGCCGCAGCCAAAACCGTTACCCCCGTATTTGCCCCCTTTGGTTTAAAAGAAGACAATTGGCCTGCCACTGTTGGCATTGTCAGCGGTCTATTAGCGAAAGAAGTGGTAGTCGGTACACTGGATGCACTCTACAGCCAAATGGGTGCGGGCGACACCACAACGCCAGAAGAACCTAAACCTTACAGCCTTAGCGCAGGTTTACAAGAAGCCATTGCCACCATTCCAGCGAATGTCAGTGATGCACTTGGCAACTTAAGCGACCCTCTAGGCTTTGGAGCAATCAACGAAGAGCAGGAAGTCAGCAGTAACACCTTTACTGCCATGCAGCAGCATTTTGATGGCAAGGTGGGTGCGTTTGCTTACTTACTCTTCATTTTAATGTACTTCCCCTGTGTCGCAGCAACAGGAGCAATGTACCGCGAAACAGGCAGCCGCTGGACATTATTAGGTGTGGCATGGAGTACCGGATTAGGTTACGCAGCCGCAACCTTGTTTTATCAAACAGTCACATTTATCGAGCATCCCTTGTCATCACTGATCTGGATCAGCACGATTCTCACCGCTTTTACAGCGGCGGTTTACGCCCTGCACCTTGCTGGACGTAAAGACAACGCTACCACCAACCCACTGCAATTGCGCATTAATTAATAGAGGAAAGTCACATGTTACTCGGTGAAATTCGTAACTACGTTCAACAACGCGGTACAACCAGCTTACATGATGTTGCCACGCATTTTGACATCACCGAGGATAATGCCTTATTCGCGCTAAACTACTGGCAAAAACAAGGTAAAATTCGTGCCCAAGCCGCTGCCTGCGGCTCTGGGTGCGGCAGCAAAAATTGCAGCACCGCCAAGGGTGATACCCCCACTATTTTCGAGTGGATACGCCGCGAAATCCCCTTACAATTTCACATGCCACGCAAAATGTGATTAGCAACACTTATAAATAAGTATTTTCTATTTTATATAGAAAAATTAAAATTATAATTTATAATAAAAAATAATAATTATTGCCTTACTTCCATAAGGTTGATTTCACATTATTTTTTATACTTAAAGAGTAAAAATACTCCAGATTTTTTTGCTAAGCTCAACTAAATAATACTTTCAATAACGTCTTGCGAGGCGACGAGTGGTAGCTTGTTTATACAATATATATATAATCCATTCTACATTATTAGTTATGCTTAAGTGATGTATATTCAATTCCTAATATGCTCACTTACATTGCGTCCGAAGACATTAATATCACTGATGACATCAAAAAACGATTTGTGAGATTTCGAGTATGACAGCAACCCCAAAACCAATGGTGACGATCGGCATTCCTGTATACAATCGCGAGAAATTACTGGGCAGAACATTGGATTGCCTTCTAGCACAAACGTATAGCGATTTTGAAATCCTTATTTCTGATAATGCCTCCACTGATAACACGGAAACCATTTGTCGGGAATATGCCGCCAAAGACTCCAGAATCCGTTACGTTCGTCAACCACATAACCTAGGCATCTTAGGCAATTTCACTTACGTTAAAGATAATGCGTGGGGCAAATATTTCCAATGGTGTTCTTCTGATGACTTATGCGAAGCAGATTTCTTGCGCGTATTGGTAGAATGTTTGGAAGCTAATCCACAATTAGCTGTTGCCATGACCGATGTTAAAACCATTGTCCCTAGCGGCGAGGTCATTCATGTTGACCGTATGGAAGCTATTCGTCTACCGACAGTCGTGAATGACTATGAAGAAAACCGCCGCTTATTCTTTAATTACGGCGATCCAAATCATTTATACAACTGTATATTTGGTTTATATAGAACTGATGTAGCCAAAAAATGTAAGTTACCGCGACAAACATGGAAAAACATGATTGCGGATTTAGAAGTGCCCTATTTAGCGCAAGCAGCTATCTATGGTGGTATTGCCACACTCAATGTACCACCCATGAAAATATACTACTCTCATAGTGGCTCAACCTATGTTAAAGAAATGGGCAAACGCAATATCTTTGACAAAGCCATGCGAGGTGTCGAAATCCGAGCGTCTTTAATCCACACTGCTTTATTCAACCCCTTGGACTTCGCCACCAAGATGTCACTTGTTAAACGTTTGGTCGCTTCATCTTTATGGTCAGTCAGTAACTTCATCAAAGGAAAAAGTGTTATTTCGCTACAATCCGTAGCTTAGCAACAGGGAATAATAAAATGTTATACGATCTAAAAACCATTGGTAATTCACAAGTCATCAAAACAAATATCTGTATCATTGGCAGTGGTCCGGCTGCCATGACACTTGCCAATGCGTTATTCGACACGGGTTTGACTGTCACCTTATTGGAAAGCGGTGACGATAAACGTACCAAGTTTGGTGATGACCTTAATAAAGGTTCATTATCGGGTATGTTAAATCAAACACCAGATGAAGTTCGCGCCCGTCAAGTCGGCGGTACAGCGAATCATTGGATCGTAAAAATGGCAGAAACCCATGAAAATGGGTTTCGCTATGTTCCCCTACAGGAAATGGATTTTGACACATGGCCAATCAAGAAAGCCGATGTTGATCCATACTACGAGCAATTGCATCAGCTTTACGCGCTAGGACCTTTTGCCTATGACACCGTAAAACCGTGGATTGGCGATACAAAAGGCGATACCCTAACCAATGATAGTTTAAAATCCAGCGTCTTTTCTTTCTGCGCTACGGACTACTTCACCACCAAAATTCCCCATAAGATCAAAAACAGCAACACCCATCACCTCTACAAAAATGCCACTGTCAGTGAACTAATCCCTTCAGAGGATGGCACAAAAGTGGTTGCAGCAAAAATCTTAGCCCCCGATAAAACCGAGTTTCGTGTTGAAGCCGATCAGTTTATCATTGCTTCTGGTGGCTTTGGCGTACCACAACTGTTACTCAACTCCAAAAGTAACAGCCACCCACACGGGCTGGGGAATAATCGTGATGTTGTTGGGCGTTACTACATCGACCACAGCCTGATTCTCAATGGCTATTTCCACGCAAAACACGACATGTACGAGAAACTGAAATTCTACGACATGCGCGACATTGATGGTGTTTCCATTATCGGCAGCATTGGCTTATCCCAAAACGTTAAACGCGCCCAAAACTTACAAAATGCAGAAGCCATGCTGTTTCCCAAACCAGGTTTACGCAACTACAATGCATTCAAAAGCTTACAAGAATTTGCATGGGCAGTAAAAAATACCAAACCCATGGAACACAGTCTTTGGGAAAATACCAAAAACGTCTTATTGGGTATGCCATACTTGATGTACATCGCTTATCAGAAGTATTTCAATGGCATGTTACTCATGCCTGGTTTAGCGACAGGTGGTTGGTCTAAACTATCACAAGAAAACTTTGATAAACGTTACCAAATCATTGAGTTAATGAGCTTGGTTGAGCAACGTCCCAAGGCAGATAACCGTGTTACTCTCAGCCAAGAACATGATGCTTTAGGCATTCCGCGCGTGCATGTCCACATGGATACAGATGCCACCGACACGGATTCGATCTTACGCACCGAAAAACACTTGGTGGAAGAACTACAAAAGCAAGGTTTCGGTGAGTTTCATTCCTATTACGACAAAACAAGTGCAAAACTCAATTACTACACACGCACCTGTCACCATTTAATGGGCACAGCACGCATGGGAGATGATGTTAATACATCGGTTGTTGACAGTGATTGTAAATTACATGGCGTGGATAACTGTTATGTTGCCAGCAGTGCCGTTTTTCCAACTGGGGGCTATGCTAATCCAACCATGACTATTTTGGCATTGAGTTTACGCTTGGCAGATAAATTAAAAGCTCATATAAAAGCATAAACAACATTTAGAAGTTTCTATGCATCGAAGGTCGCCTCAAAAGGGCGGCCTTTTTTATTAGAAGGCACAATAAGCAAAGTGTTCTTGAAATACTGCTACGCAAAGAAAAGGCGCGGTAATAACTTACCACGCCTTACTTAATTAGCAGCTAATGCTCTAATTATTTGCTATCACTTACCAAACGTACAAAGCAAGCTGCACCCGGAGTCAATGCTGTGGTTTCACCACCTTCACCAGCATAGGCTTGCGCCAAAATACCAACGGTAGTATCGCTTGTGCAATATGGAATCCAGCCTGCACCTGCTCCGGCGATAGTTACGGTATCAGTAAAGACCTTAGAATCAAAACTTAACTTGGTTGCTTCATCTAATACAGGATGACTATCAGCATCACGCAAGATAATGCCTTTTACTTCCGCAGGTGTAGGTAAACGCCATTTAGAAGAGCCACATTTGCTTCCAAATGCACTAATTGCCTTACTTGCTACATCACGGAATACACCTTCACCAGCAGGACCTGGACTATAGACGGCATAATTACCTTCGCTGTCTTTATTCATTTTTGCTTGCCAGATTAAACCTGTGGTTTTGCTTTGAACACAAGTAGCATCTGAAGCAACATTACTGCCATCAGCACCTAACAGGGTATAACCATTTACAACAGCCCCTGTGCTAGGTTTAGACTTTGCATCTAATGGATCAGTACCTGCGGTGATTTCATCGGCATCGCTTACACCATCATTATCATCGTCGGTATCTGCTGTATTACCAGTGCCGTCACCATCAGTATCTTTAGATTCTGCTGCATCATTTGGGAATTTGTCAGAGTTATCACCAACACCATCACCGTCAGAATCTTTAGATTCTGTTGCATCATTCGGGAATGCGTCTGCAGAGTCGATAACGCCATCACCGTCGGTATCTGTTTGTGCTGTACCAGTACCACTATTATCAGAAGAACTGCTACCACCACCGCACGCTGTTAATAAGGATGCGAGTAAAACTGTTGCTAAAACTAAGCTAGTTTGTTTAACAACAGATGTTAAGTCATTAGCCTCTTGAGGTTTTTTTGCTGTAATGATTTCAAACATGACAATAATCCTGCTTTATCAAAAATAAATTTGTTTAACCATGACACTCTGGCTAAGTAATTTATAGCACACATCTACCAAAATAATGGTTGCTAATTGTCAGCCATTATTGCGCTTTCATCGGACACATTCAAATTAATCATTATTTTCAACCAGATAAATGCAATTCATTTTGATTAGAATTTTTTTATTATTAATTATAATCAATTCTTATTGTGATAGCCGTCACGTTTTAATCGATAAACCGCAATATGCTGATATATATAGGATGCAATATTCTAACACTGACTGATGCCAGTTATTAACCATTAATAATAATGATGATTAATTGTGCAAAAAATGGTTGGCAAATGAGCAAAGTTTATGGATAACACTGGATAATGCTAGATTAATAACATTTTTTTAATGGCTCAAATGTGTGATGCAGAACACAACACACATTTTAACAACGACACTACGGCAGCATTGCCGGAGCAAACTGTGGAGTCGCGTAGCTGGCAAAACCCGTGTCAGTACGCCAAATGAAGTAAGCCTTTAGATGATGTTGTTCCGCAAAAGTTCTGCCTTGAGCCTCTCCCATCGCCATTAAAGTGGTGGCATAAGCATCAGCAGTGGTCGCATCATCCGCAATAACGGATACAGAAGCTAAACGATGTTGCACCGGATACCCTGTCGCAGGGTTCAAGGTGTGGGAATAACGCTTACCCTGTTCTGTGAAAAAATTGCGGTAGTCGCCCGAAGTTGCCAACCCCGCCTTTTGCAGATGAATCCCCTGTTGGACAGCCCGCCCCAACTCAATCGGTTTCTCAATGCCAATCCGCCAATGATCACCACGCGAACTGTTACCGCGTGTACGAATTTCTCCAGCGACTTCAACCATGTAATTGGTAATACCGTGTGATTCTAAGTATTTCCCGACCTGATCCACCGCAAAGCCATCCGCCACAGAAGCTAATTCGACCTTTAAATCTGCTTGGCTCTTGCGCAAAGCAGGCGGATCAAGTCGCACCTGCAATTTGTGATACCCCACCTTAGCGCGTGCGGTATCAATGTCTGCTTGACTGGGCACATGATCCTGTTGCGTGCCGCTGGCATTAAAGCCCCATAACTTAATTAATGGTCCAACCGTGACATCGTAAATGCCCGCACTCTGCTCACTGATTTGCAAAGTTAGGTGGACTAAGTGCGCCAGCTCCGGTGAAACCGTAACCCAATCCGTACTGGACGACTGGTTAAAGCGCGACAGTTCAGAAGTGGCATCCCAAGACGCAATGGTTTGATTAGTGCTTTGCAAAACCTGATCTAACGCTTGTGTCAGGGTTTGACGATTCAAAGCGACAGATGGTTCATTAATCGTCACATGCCATGTTGCTGTCCCCACCATGCCTTCCAATTGCACAGGTGGAGGAGGAGCTTTTTCACAAGAAGTTGTGGTAAAAAGCATAAAAAAAGCCAACCCGAAGGTTGGCATTAAACGATACTGATGCAATAACATGCACTCACCTTCTTAGCCGGATGGCTAACGTTTTTTCTTCCCTGTAGGTTGTTCTTTGACCATACCGGAAGGGTTGGTAAAGCGATCATTCAAGTATTGAACAAAACGGTCATTCATATCACGAATCGTACTCAAACGCTTGCGCGAACGTGAATTCCAACCTGATGGTGATGCCCATAACAAGCTACGCCACCAGCGGGTACTTTGTCGGAAAGCCGCAGCTAAATCACCATAAGCTTCGGTGCTGCTCAGTTTATTGGCGATACGCTTGGCAAATTGTTGGCGCACCAACAAATGCAAACCAAATCCCAATAAAGCAGGGATAGCCAAACTAATTGCTGTGGCAACAGGACTACCCGCAAGTGCTGCTAACCAAGGCGGATGAAATTGCAACCCTTCCCAGTAGCCAAACTCGATGCTCATCGCCAACAGTACGACGGCAAACAAGCTAAAGACCACACCATCTGCGGCTAACACCCGCGCCCGCCACGTTTTCAGTGCTGCTTTCAAGCTAGGCACAGCTTGTTGTTCAATCAGATTGGTTTGCGCTTCCAATGAACCGATAATGCGATAAACCCGATCCGTATTCACACCATCAATACGCGCCATGATACGTTGATAATCTGCATCACGTTTGGCAACATACCGCGCCCAAATCGTCTCATCCGGCACAGGAATCGCCAACTTCTCGTTGAAAAGAATGTGGAAATTCCCCGCCGACAAACCTTGCTGCACCAAGGCTTTCTGCCATGAAGAAACGATGTCCTCCAAGTTATCTTCCCGCGCTGATGTATCAACTTGGTTAAGAATAAATAAGAACTTGCTGGCATCATTACGCTGAATGGCATTCTTCACCAAATGTTCTAGCGTGTCTTGCATAGCCCCTGGTTCTGGGTGACGTGCATCAAAGAACACTAACACCACATCAGATAACTCAATAATGTGGTCAGTAATACGCAATGTCGCTTTGCGCTGCTCATCCGCATCAAACCCTGGGGAATCGATTAGAATTTTGCCACGCAGTTTTTCGCTAGGTGCAGCTTTCATCTGCAAATAGCTGTCGATTTTCGCGCCTTCACCTGACGCAACATGTTCAATTTCTTCACTAATACGGTAAAATGGAAACCGTGGGTCGCCATCCAACGCCAGACCAGGTAAAGTACGAATCTGATCATCAGGGCTAAATGTAATCACCGTAAAGCGATCATCAACGGCTTGGTTTCCCGTGCGTTGCAGGTTCAAATCCAAGAATGTATTGATGAAACTGGATTTACCTGCCGAGAATGTTCCCAAAACAGAAATGAGCGGCCACCATGAAATTTGTGTGGCATAGGAATCTTCTGCTCCCAACAGACCGAGTTTACGCGCAACAGCATCTAACTCACGGTATTGGTTGACGACTTCCACCAGTACCGGATTTTCACGCCGGAGGTGTTCCTGTAAACGCTTGAGACGTTGTTCTACGCGCTTGTCTGCTGACATGTTACCCTCTGAAACCCTGCACAATTACTGTACACATTGCCACAAAATAAAAGGCAGGCGTAGCGGAAACTACAGCCTGCCTTGGCATTCTAACACCGTGTGAAATTATTTTTTCAATGCAGCGTCAATTTTCTTGCCCAGTTCCGCATCAACCATGTCAACATAGACTTTCATGTTTAATGCTTCAGCAGTACGGCCTTTCGCCGCCAGTTGCGGAGCTAATTCAGCAAACAGTTGAGCAGCTTCTTTTGACTTACCCGCTTTCCAGTAAACGTTTGCTAACTCGCCTTTATATTCCAAAGAATCTGGTTGCTGTTTTACCAATTCTTTGTAAGAAGCTTCCGCACTTTCAAACGCACCATCCCAGTAAGCTTTACGCGCATCCGCTAATAAAACTTCTGGTTTGACAGGTTCTGCAGCAATCGCCACTGGTGCAGCTTCGGTTTTTGCAGGGGCTGCTACGGGTGCAACGTCTGCTTTAGGCGCTTCCGCCTTTGCACCGTGTTCAGCTTTAGCAGCATGTTCTTCCTTAGCTGCATGATGTTTATCTGCTTTTTCACTTTCCTTAGCCGCGTGTTTGTCGCCTTCATGCTTACTATCAGCGTGTTTTTCCGGCTTGCCATGCGCTTCTTCCGCCGCTTCATGGTTACCACCGCCCATGTTCAGCAAAATAGCAATACCCGCCAACACCCAAGCAAAAGCGATCGGATGTTTCAATAACCAACGTAACGTATTCATCTAACTCTCCTTAAAAACAATCGGTTTTATTGTGCTGGCTGCGCTGGTACTGGAACGGGCTGAACAGGCACTTGTCCTTGTGGCACAACATAAACTTGACCTTGCGCCGGAGGCACTACCGGAACTGCCGCAGGGTTTTGTCCATAATTAGGTGGCAGCGGAATCGCATAGAGGTAATAGTAACCTTGTGCTGGAGCTGCTGGCACGACTGGCGGTTGAGGTGCGGTTGCAGGATTTGGCGCGGCAGCAGGGGCAGCTTGTGCTGGTTCAGCCGGAGCAACCGCAACAGGGGCAGCTTGTGCTGGTGCAGCCGGAGCAACCGCAACAGGGGCAGCTTGTGCTGGTTCAGCCGGAGCAGCCGCAACAGGAGCAGCTTGTGCTGGTGCAGCCGCAACAGGGGCAGCTTGTGCTGGTGCAGCCGGAGCAACCGCAACAGGGGCAGCTTGTGCTGGTTCAGCCGGAGCAGCCGCAACAGGAGCAGCTTGTGCTGGTGCAGCAGGCGTTTCTGCCGTACCTTCCGCCACAAATGGCCCTGGTGGAGGAGCTGGCAATTCTTTTGTTTCAGCCCAAGTGTTGCTGCTCAGCAAAATAACCGCTATCGCCGCAGCAAGTTGTTTTTTATTAAACATTTTCATCGTCAGATTTTCCTTCCTAATTAAATATCCGTCCTACGTCTTACGCTCCGTCTCCCCGACGGATTGACACAATCCTAGTGCGCGAATACTAGTCATCTCTCCCAGCATTTCAAGCCGAACTATAACGGTTAAGCCTGTTAAATTCCAGTCAAGGCATTAGTTCATTAGAATATTATGATAGACAAACCAAAAAGATACGTCTCAGTTCACCAAAGCGTTCGTGTTTAATTATTATTTCAATGGCCACTGGTAATTTTTCTGTTTCTGACCACGTTGTTTGAAACTCACCGCCCTTAGTCGCTAGAAACTGTAACTTAACCGCTTCAATCTGTGTCAGCAATGTCGTCGTCACTGGCTCAGTATTATCCACATAATCGACCAAATCCCAACTACGTCGCACCAACGTTTTATTCTCTAACGCATAACTCACACGTTGCAAGGTGCTGCGCATTTGTCCACTGCCATCACGCAACTGCCACGCCATATCGGGATTACCGCCTCGCGTAAAGGTCAATAACGCCCCCAACCCTGAGTCTTCGGGTACAATCAACGCCGCTTCTTGTTCAGAATACCCAGCATTACGCTTGCGCAACACCATTTGGTGCAAATCGCGCTCAACCAATGCCATGGCCCACTGTAGCTGCTGGAAGTCAGCTTGCGGTTCTTGAACGCGCCGATTCGCATCCATCAATAAATTAACCGAACCATACGCTAATGTGACAAGCAAAGCAAAAATGGCCAACGAGATCATCAATTCAACCAACGTGAAGCCAGATTCTCGTTTCATGAACCATTCGCCCGCGCTTTGGGTTCTGGATTAGTCACCAAACCGACCTCCAGTGCCTGAATCTGCTTTTCTTGCCCTTTACGGAACACTGACACGCGAATTTGCCGCACATCAGTATCAGGTGTTGTAGCAATCTCCTGTTTCCATCCCCAAGTCACATTCCCCAGCTCCACCGTTCCTTCCCGTTTACCCAAACTTGGGAAAGTTTTCTCCGTTTGAACTAAAGCGACCTGATTCAGTGCTACCCAGCGAGCAAAAGTTGAATCCTTCATGCGCGTGAAGGCAGCAAAGTCGCCGCTGCTGGTTTCCACACTAACCGTAACCACCAGAGCCAACAGCAACAGCGCGAACATCATTTCGATCAGATTAAACCCGCCTTGGCCTTGCAAATTAATTGGCATTGGCATCGACTAAACGCCCGATATTATCAAATTTAATACTCGTATCACGCTGTAAACCTTGGCGTAAATGCCACTCGAATGGCATCATTTCACCCGTGGGCAAGATAAACACCTGCGGGTGTAACTCTTTGGAAGGCGGTAGTACCACAGCTTGCCCCTGCAAGTACAATACCTGCTCATAGTCGCCTGTGATTTCATGTTGCCCGAATAAGTCATCATGTTCCAGTAGCTGCCAACGCTCTCGGTCATCCTGTTCGAAGAAAGCATACCCCCCTTCAGCAAAGGCTAAGGCATAAGCGCGTGAACGCACAACTGCTTCTTTTTGCGCCAATTGTACCCGCTCACGCAGACGATCTACTTCCGCTGTAAATGGGTCAGACACCGACATGCTCAACATTGAGCCAGCAAAGGAATACAGCAATCCAACCACCAAAATCACAATCAACATCTCCAACAGCGAGAACCCCCGCTGCTGGTGGCGATTCCGTGTGAAGCTCAGTTGATTACTGTTGTAACTGCCAGCTACCAACATCATCTTCAGTGCCTTCGCGCTTATCAGGGCCTACGCTGTAAACGTCAAACTCACTGCCATTGTGTGTGCCAGGGTTTAAGTATTTGTAATCATTACCCCATGGGTCTTTGGGCAATGCGGTCATGTACTGCCGCCAACGTGGTGCATTACCTGGGTTTGTCACCAATGCATTTAAACCCTGCCCCGTGGTTGGCAATGACCCGTTCTCAGAACGGAACATTTCCAATTTGACTTTCAAATCTCCCACTTCTTTCTTGGCCTTCAAATTTTGTGCATCACCCATGACATTCAGGTTACTGAAAACCAACCCCAGTAAAATACCGATAATGACGATAACAATCATTAACTCGGTTAGGGAAAAACCCTGCTGTTGCCGATGCACAGTGGGGCGTTGTGGTAAATTCATGTACTTTATCCTCTCATACAAGCTTCATGGGCGCGATTCTGGCATACTGTGCCGTATGTTGCACACCCGTGATGATTACAAAACCGTAAACTCTCCAGACCAACGTTACCGTTTACCCTGGCAAGCTATTGGTGTTTCGCTGTGTTTGATCCTATTGCAGTTACAAACCGAACCTTGGCTTTACCAACGTTCCCTGATTAATCTTGGTGATTATTGGCGTGTTTGGACAGGAAACTGGGTACACACGAACACTTGGCATTTGACCTTAAATTTAGCAGGTTTTTGGTTATTATTCCTGCTTAATCCCTCAGCCTTCTATACCCGATGGTTGCTACCGCTGGTCGCCTACCTCGGCTTGGGTGTCGGGATGGGTTTATGGTGGTTTAATCCCGAAGTACAGTGGTATGTCGGCTTTTCAGGTGTGTTATACGGCCTGTACTTCCAGACAGGGATACACTTCCTATCCCAAAGAGATAAGCTTTCCGCCGCGCTTATTCTGGCTGGGGTTTGTGGTAAGACACTATGGGATTGGCAACATCAAGGGGAATCGTTCTCTAGCGTGTTAGTACAAGCCCCCATTATCTACGCCGCACACGGGTATGGCATGGTCAGCAGCCTACTTTGGAGTATGATTCAGTACGGTGTTCAGTATGCGCGGAAAACTGCTTGAATCATTACAACAATACCTAGCGCATTGGCAACACCAGTGGCAACCACAATGCGTTTTGTGTGACGCGCCAAGCACGCTGCAAACGTTACCGCTGTGTACAGCGTGTTATCACGCCTTGCCGTGGTTACCCGACGCAGCGAATATTACCGTCACTCCCGCAACCCGCTGCATTAGCGCATTCAGTTACGAAACACCGATTAATCACTGTTTATTAAAGCTAAAATTTGGCAAACAGTTGCGTGAAGTTCACACATTGTCCCAGCTCATGCTGGTAGGCATTCTGCCACAATTGAATAGCGTACCAGAGGCAATTTTACCTGTTCCTTTGCACATCGGCCGTCTGCGCAAGCGCGGTTTTAATCAAGCAGTGGAATTAGCTCGCCCACTGGCTAAGCAGTTACGCATTCCATTGATTACTAACGCTGTCATACGCCACAAGGCAACACAGGCACAAACCGAACTGGACTTTAAACAACGCCAAAAAAATCTTTTACAAGCATTCGACATCCGGCACTCGCTACCCTATCGCCATGTTGCAATATGCGATGATGTCATCACCACTGGTGCAACAACCAGTAGCTTGGCATCGGTTTTGCTTGACAATGGCGTAGAACGTGTGGATGTTTGGTCGTGTGCGCGGGCAAGCCCACACCAGAGCCATGCATCAGCCTCTAGAATCGACTAACATTTATAAAACGCTAATCAACCTTGGAAGACATTACCCATGATCCGCAGTATGACGGCATTCTCCCACCGCGAATTAAAAACCGAACAAGGCACACTCAGTTGGGAGGCGCGTTCTGTCAACCATCGTTATCTCGACATTAGCCTGCGCCTTTCCGAAGAGTTTCGTAGCCAAGAAAACGCCTTCCGCGATTTGATTCAAACCAATATTAAGCGCGGAAAAGTGGAACTAACCCTACGTTTTGGTGCTGCCAATGGCAACAGTAATGAAATCCACATCAATGAATCACTGGCGCGCGCCCTCATCAAAGCTTGTCGCCAGTTAGAAAGCCTAACAGGCAACCCTGAACCACTCAAAGCCGTCGATATTTTACGTTGGCCAGGGATTGCGATTGATTCGCCCCCAGATATGGATATTGTAGTCGCACATGCCAAAGCTTTACTACAAGACGCACTTGATGACCTCATTGAAATGCGGGAACGAGAAGGCAAACGTTTAGCGGACTTCATCTTCCAGCGTTGTGACCAAATTGCAGAAATCATCGTGCGCGTTCGTAAACATCGCCCAACAATTGTTGCCACACAACGCGAAAAAATTATTAATCGCATCGAAGAATTAAAAATATCACCTGATTATAATCGAATTGAACAAGAGTTGGTTATTTTAGCGCAACGTTTAGATGTGGACGAAGAATTAGACCGCCTCATGGCTCATTTGGATGAAATCAATGAAGTTTTAGAACGTAATGAACCCATTGGGCGTAGATTAGACTTTCTCATGCAGGAACTTAATCGCGAAGCCAACACGCTCGCATCCAAAGCCAACGACGCAGATACCACACAGGCGGCTGTTGACTTAAAAGTGATGATCGAACAAATGCGTGAACAAGTGCAAAACATTGAGTAACGCGACATTTATAAACAAAATTTCAGGCTATTGCCTTGGAAAAGGCACAGCTTGACCCAATAAAATCACCTATAGTCACCAAACACGCCGCAATCGCGGCGTTTTTTGTCGTAGACTTTGTGACAGAGGTATCACATGCAATACAAGGACTACTACAAAGTACTGGGTGTGGAACGCACCGCAGATCAAGACACTATCAAAAAAGCTTTCCGCCGTTTAGCAGGAAAGTACCATCCTGACCGCAATAAAGAGATGGGTGCAGAAGAGCGTTTCAAAGAAATCAACGAGGCCTATGAAGTACTAGGTGATGCAAACAAACGTGCTCGCTATGACCAGTTAGGCTCAGGTTGGCACGCAGGGGATAATTTCAGACCACCACCAAACTGGGGGCATAACGCGCAGTTTGACGCATCATTTTTTGAAAACATTGCCAAACGCGGATTTGAACCCAATAACAGCTCATCTGGTTTTAGTGATTTTTTTGATGGTTTATTCGGTGGTGGTTTTCGTCGAAATCAAAATACACAGCCACCGCGTGAACCTCAAACAGCCACTGTGCAGTTGGACTTAGAAGACGTTTATCACGGTACTAACAAAACCGTTCGTTTACCAACGGGTGAAAATTTACAAATTCGCATTCCTGCGGGCATGACGGAAAATCAAAAAATTCGCCTCAGTGGTAAAGGGCCTCAAGGCTCTGATATTTTCCTAAAAGTAAGAATTAAAGAGCACCCACTCTATCGCTTGGATGGTAATGATATTGTCATGGAATTACCCATCACACCGTGGGAAGCTGCCCTAGGAGAAACCATTGCTGTTCCGACATTGGCTGGGAAATTGAGCCTCAAAGTTC
>CAZTUZ010000043.1:0-16704 GCA_964617055.1 uncultured Thiothrix sp. | reverse complement strand
CCCGCAGGCGCCGCAACACGCCAACCGCGCTACCTTGTTCACGTGGGCAGGGGGTGCAGCGGGGGTAGTAGCCGTGGGTGTGGGGGTCATGTTGAGTGTCAATAAACCGCCCGTGAACAGCACGCCACCAGCGGCGACTGTTGCTCCCCCTAGCGTTGCTGCACCCGTGGCGGCAGACGATTTAACGCGGGGGATTGCCGCTTACCGCAGGGGCGATTACCCGCTCGCCTTGCAGTTATTATTGCCATTGGCAACCCAAAACAATGGCATTGCCCAATATTATCTCGCAGTGTTGTACGATGAAGGTGAGGGGGTAGCGAAAGACACGGTGGTGGCAACCGATTGGTTTAATAAAGCCCGCCCTTGGCTGCAAACTGCTGCCGAACAGGGCAATGCGCAAGCACAGTTCAATCTTGGGCGGATGTATTATTACGGCAAAGGCGGATTAGCCCAAGACGCAGCGATGGCAGTGAGTTGGTATCGCAAAGCCGCTGAATAAGGTCATGCTCATGGGCAACGTGAGCTAGGGCTGATGTACGAATTGGGCAAAGGCGGATTAGCCCAAGACGCAGCAATGGCAGTGAGTTGGTATCGCAAAGCCGCCGAACAAGGTGATGCTGATGGACAGAATGATCTTGGACGGATGTACGAATTGGGCAAAGGCGGATTAGCCCAAGACGCAGCGACAGCGGTGAGTTGGTATCGCAAAGCCGCCGATCAAGGTAATGCGCCAGCACAGGAAAATTTGAAACGTTTGGGTCGATAAATGCCAGCGAATGTTGTGCTAGAGTAGCAGTCATGTAAAAAACCCCTGCCAGATAAGGAGCAATGGATGTCTGTGCTGTTAAAACAAGAATTTGATGAGCTATTAGAACCGTTTGGCAAAAATGCGGCAGAGTTTTTCCTCGCTGCCAGTTTGTATCACGCCCACAAGATTAGCTTTGCGGCAGCCGCAGCGTTGGCAAACCTTGGCTTTGATGAATTCCTTTATCGCTTGAAAGAACATTTCAATGTGGGCTTTTTCATTGCCGATGAGGTGGTTGAAGAAGATTTGCAAACCGTCTCCCGCCTGATGGCAGGTGCATGATGCGGGTGGTCTCCAATGCTAGCCCCTTGATCTTCCTGTCGAAATTGGGTGAACTGGAGTTGTTGGCACAATGCTTTGCTGAGGTCAGTATTCCACAGGCTGTGCGGGCAGAAGTCGGTGATTTGGCGTTGCCTGCTTTCGTGCAGGTTAAAAATATTTCTGAATTTGGCAAGCATTATGTGGCGGGTGCAATCGGTACACTTCATGCGGGTGAATTGGAAGTGATGGTGTTGGCACAGGAAACGGGGGCGGATTTTGTGCTGTTGGATGATTTACGCGCCCGCCAAAAAGCTAAGGGCAAAGGTTTGGCAATGATCGGTACGCTGGGTGTGTTGCAGTTGGCTCATGCCAAGGGTTTGCTCAAACGTGAAAAACTGCTGGCGCATTATGATGCGCTGGTACAGCAGCATGGAATGTGGTTGTCGGAAACGATGCTGAGGCAGCTTTACCAACTCGCGTCACCATAAATCCTATTTTTCGGTTTGTTATTCTGCTATATAAACGGTTGTTGTTTTTTAATCCCAAAGTAGGAGGCAATCATGCTGGGTACACAAGGGGCTTGACAAGTAGTGAATGATGAACGCCCATTACAGCGGTAATACGACCCGTAATTCTTCGCCAAATTCGTAAACGTCGACGGCTTTGCCTAATTGCTGCATTTCGCGGAAAATCATGGGAAAGCCGCGCCCTAAGCGGTCAATGTAGCGCAAATTATCCATGAACTTGACTAGGATGGGGTTGGATGCGTAAGAAACGCCAGAACGCAGTTTTTCTATAGTAACGGTATTGGGTAAACGCCCTGGGCTAATGCATTCGATGCGGTCGTGATACATGAAAATGCGAATACGCGAGCCTGTAATGGCGTAATTCCGGTGTACGCAAGCATTCACTATCAATTCGCGCAAAACTTTATCTGGTGGTAATGCCGTGGTGTCTTTACGTTTTGTGCCCGCAATAATTGACGGGCGTAATAAGTTGTTTTTAATGACAGCAACGGTTGTATCCACTTGTTGCGGTAATGTTCCCGTAATTTCTTGTCGATCAATTAATTCAGCGGAAACTTCTGTACCATTAAAATGGGCAAACATAATGGCAGCTTGCGATAAATAACGGGTGGGATTAATCCCAAAAATGAGTAATCCGCCAATTGTTGGTTCACCGATTTCGGTGAGTATATCGGTATTCATCAGCAATTGACGTTTGGCTGCTTCATTCTCTTTAGAAAATTCAAAGCCATAACTAGCAAAATAATTATCTAGCGCAGCCATATTTAAGTCATTAATGCTGGCGTTATTAACAGGGATAGCGTCGTAGTGGAATACGCCTGACATTTGAAATAAGCGCATTAATTCAGATTGCGTTGCCAAACGATTGGTTGAACCAACGCGCACTAAATACTTGTCACCCGTTTGGTAAGGTTTATCTTTGCCTTTGGGAACGCTAATCAGCGCGACCGTTTTGTTGTCCAAGTGGATGAGTTCGTAACGGACGGCAATCGCTGGTGAAACCAAGGTTCGTGCAATGTTCATCACCCATTCTTCGGTGCGTTCTGGTGTGTCTATCCCGATCACCGTGCCGTCATCGCCGACACCCAACAGTAAGCTGCCACCTGCACCATTGGCAAAGGCGACTATCTCGCGGGCGACGGTTTCAGGGTGCACGGGCATTGCTTTAAATTCGACGGCGATATTTTCACCTTGTTGGATCAAGGCTTGCAGTTCGGCTGGTGTCATATTGGTAATGATGCTCTACAGATTTGCCATGAGTTTACCACACTCTCCGTGGTACGACTGTTATCCGCGTTTTTGTGCGATGCGCTTATCACTAGTTAATGTTACGCTGTAACAAACGAAGGGAGGCATTGCATGAGTCCATTGTATCCACCCATCCACGATAACCAGCATTTTTATTTGCAAGTGGATGAAACGCACAGTATTTACGTTGAAGAATGCGGCAATCCGCACGGTGTGCCCGTGGTATTTTTACACGGTGGTCCTGGTTCGGGTTGTGAGCCGTGGCATCGCCAATTTTTTGACCCCAATCGTTATCGTATTGTGTTGTTCGATCAGCGCGGTTGTGGGCGTTCTAAGCCGCACGCATCGCTGGAAAATAATACAACGTGGGATTTGGTCGCGGATATGGAACGCATCCGTGAACGTTTAGGCATCGACCGTTGGGCGGTGTTTGGCGGTTCGTGGGGTTCGACCTTGGCGTTGGCTTATGCACAAACGCATCCCGACCGCGTATTAGGCATGGTATTGCGGGGGATTTTCTTGTGCCGTCCGCGTGATATTGCGTGGTTTTACGAAATCGGTCAGGGTATAGAACGTATTTACCCCGATTATTGGCAGGATTTTCTCGCACCGATTCCCGAAGATGAGCGGGGCAATATGGTGGCGGCGTATTACCAGCGTTTGACGGGGGAAAATGAAATTGCGCGGATGCAGGCGGCGAAAGCGTGGTCCGTGTGGGAGGGACGCACGGCGAATTTACAGCCTAAAGAATCCGTGCTGGCGCATTTTTCTGACCCTTTCACGGCGATGAGCGTGGCACGCATTGAGGCGCATTATTTTATTAATAAAGGTTTCTTGAGCGATGATCAATTGTTGAAAAATGCCAATCGTATTGCGCATTTGCCAGGCAGTATCATCCACGGACGTTACGACATGATTTGTCCGCTCGAACAAGCTTTTGCCTTGCATAAAGTGTGGTCGAATGCGGATTTCAAAGTCATTCCCGCTTGTGGTCATGCCGCGAGTGAACCATTAATTCAACAAGCTTTGGTCGAAGCCACCGATGCATTATTGGAGAAACTGGCGTGATTGGTTTGATTCAGCGCGTCGCGCACGCTTCGGTGGTAGTGGAAGGGGAATGTGTTGGGCAGATTGAGCGAGGCATTTTATTGTTATTAGGGGTGGAAAAAGCCGACGATGCCGCCAAAGCCGAACGTTTATTGGAACGGGTTCTGGGGTATCGGATTTTCCCTGATGCGGCGGGCAAAATGAATGACGCATTGCGTGACATTGGGGGCGGGCTATTGATTGTGCCGCAATTCACGCTGCCCGCCGATACGCGTAAAGGGATGCGCCCTAGCTTTACCCCCGCAGCACCACCGGAGCAGGGTAAAGCATTGTTTGATGTATTTGTCGAACGTGCTCGCGCCCAACACGCCGTGGTGCAAACGGGGATTTTCGGTGCGGACATGCAGGTATCGTTGTTAAATGATGGTCCGGTGACGTTTTGGCTAACGGTTTAAACCGTGCGCTGTTGCACCAGAACCCACGGTGCGACCACGATAGCCCATAGATTATCTGGTTGTTCTTCTACCCATTGTTTGGCGGTATCGTCGGTCAAATGACGCAATTGTTGTGCTGTTAGCCACGTTTGCACTTGTGGGGCATTGTCTTCGCTAACGCACGCGGCGACTTCGATTAAATCCAATTCGGCGGCGATGTGTAGCACTTTGCCGCCTGCGAAATAGCGTTCAAGTTCTTTCCACGAAATGCGGGCGGTTTCTAAGTTTAAGCGGTCGCGTAGTGGTAACGCTTCTTCGAGCATATCATCCATTTGGGCTTTTCCATTGTCTAACCTCAAAGGCGTATTTTAGGTATCATCGCTGCATAACACCATAAGGGTATTGCTAATGACTGAATCCACTCCAAATAATACGACGCTGAGCTGGTCAGAATCGCTCAAAGCGTTTTTGAATCCGCGTGTTATTACCATGTTATTTCTCGGCTTTTCGGCGGGGATTCCCCTGTTACTGATTTTCTCGTCGTTGTCGTTGTGGCTGGGCGAAGCGGGTGTGGAGCGCAAATCCGTCACCTTTTTCAGTTGGGCAGCATTGGCGTATTCGTTCAAATTCGTGTGGGCCCCATTGATTGATAAGTTGCCATTGCCATTTTTAACTGCCGCGTTGGGTAGACGGCGAGCGTGGTTGTTAGTTGCGCAGAGTTTCATGATGTTAGGCATTGTGTTAATGGGTTTGACTGACCCTGCAATGGGACAGGATAGCTTGGTACGCATGGCATTGGCGGCAGTGTTGTTGGGGTTTTCTGCTGCCACACAGGATATTGTGATTGATGCGTATCGCATTGAATCTGCTGAAACCCGCTTACAAGCGATGATGTCATCAGCTTATATTGCAGGGTATCGCATTGGGATGGTGGTTTCCGGTGCTGGTGCGCTCTTTATTGCGGCAGCTCTGGGGTCGGAAAAGGGACATTATGTTTACAGTGCGTGGCAATCCACTTATTTCGTTATGGCAGCCATGATTTTAGTGGGGGTAGTAACCACCTTAATCATTCCCGAACCGGAACGTAAACAAGTCGATAAGCACCATTATGCCACGGTGGATTATGCACGGTTATTGGCGGTATTTGCCTGCGCGATTAGTGGTTTCGTGGGAACATTCTTTTTAGGTGGTGATGCTTTTGCGTGGTTAAAACAACATGTGGTGGGCGATGGCGTTTTCGTGAGTTTCTTATTGGAAGCCACTCATTTTGGTTTGGCGATTGCGGTAGCGGTAGGTATTGGCTGGTTATTGGTATTAGCGGGGTTGGTGAATCGGGAAATGGCGCGGGATACATGGGTTGAACCGATTGCCGATTTCTTCCGTCGTTATGGTTTGAAAACCGCGTTATTATTATTGGCCTTAATCGGTTTTTATCGTATTTCGGATATTGTTTTGGGTGTGATTTCCAATGTGTTTTACCAAGACATGGGTTTTTCTAAAGTGGAAATCGCTACTGCCGTGAAAACCTTCGGGGTAATTGTGAGTATTTTGGGTGGTTTTGTCGGTGGTTTATTGGTGACACGTTTTGGGGTGATGCGCATTTTAATGTTAGGCGCAGCAATGGCAGTGGTGGCAAATGCGGTATTTATCCTGCTGGCATTGGCGGGGCATAACCCTTTATTGATGTATTTGGCGGTTGGCTTTGATAATTTTGAAGCCGGATTAGCAGGTGCGGCATTCATTGCGTTTTTATCCAGTTTAACCAGCGTGTCATTTACCGCCGTGCAGTACGCGATTTTCAGTTCGTTAATGACACTTTTCCCCAAAGTGATTGGCGGCTATTCGGGAACAATGGTTGATAACATCGGCTATCCCGGCTTTTTCACGTTTACCTCATTAATCGGTGTGCCCGTGATGTTGCTGGTGTGGCTGGTTGGGAAGCATTTACCCGCAAAAACCTAATTCAAGTGAATGGCGGCTTGGCACGCTGGGTCTGTCGTAGACGGTGTGCCATCGGGGTAAAACGTGCGAATGCCATTCGCACGACGCACAAAGACGGTGCTAAACGATTTGCCATCATCACTCATTGGCAATAAACAAGCTGTGCTGTCGCGATTGGCGGTTGGGTTTTCTGCAAAAGCGCGAGTGGCTACTTTAAGAATGTCCTCTGCATTGAGTGTGTAACCATAACCCTTGGTGGCATGGCGCACGATCCTGCCATCTGCCATTTTCATGCTGACACCAAAAGTGTACAACACGCCAGGGACAACCTCATTCTGGCGGTAGTTATTCATGCGGCAGGCTTGCCCGCTCTGTTGTAATTGCTCGTAGCGTCCGTAAAAGTGTAAGCCACCGATTTTGCCGCCTTCACCAGGTTGGCCACAGAAAATGTGGTCAAAAGCTTTAAGGTTGAACCATGCTTCGGTCAAGTCATTCAAATAGGCTGTGTCGGATGCCGCAGCGGGTCGACCCGCAAACACTTTATCGTGTGTGAACGTTTTCAGACGTTGCAGAACATCGGGGTGTTGTTGAAGCAGCGTGCGAAATTCATTGCCGGAAACCACCTTACCTGGTGCGCCGCAAACCGTATTCACGGCTTGGTCAAACGCGTTTAGGGTGGGGGCGGGCGGGGTCACATCGACTTTCCCACCGAATTTCACGGAAACGGGATTATCAAGCGTATCGAAAAAAGGCAAACAGTCAGCCACCGTCGAAGGTGAATCGGGGCTGCCGCTGTGTGCATTGTGGAGTGCTCCGTTCTCAGTTTGCCCATCGGTGTAATGTCCGCAGTCCAACGCGACCCATTTGTTCGCGTGATGCAGTTGTAGTAAGGCATGAGTACTGTCGGTTGCTTTATTTTCACCAATAGCGGTGTAGTTCTTACCAATTTCTAGCGGTTCGGGGTGAGTTTTCTTTTTTAACGAGGTATAAGCGTCACACGTTTGTGTCAGCACGAAAGTACGCGGTTGTGCAAACTGCGTTTCTGCAAATGCTGAATGAGCGCACAAACCAACAATACAGGTGGTAAGCACAACATGTCGAACAATGGTATTCATGGCTTAATCCCTCGCTAGGACTCCCCACCTTTATAACATGGAATCGAGTGTGGGAATATGAAAATTGTTTGAAAAATGATCATAAAATTAACGTATACCGCGTAGCATCCACAAGCCGCCACCAAGGAATAGGATAAGTGGCAAAATCGCTGATAGCAGCGGCGGAATGCCGTAGACAATTCCCACGTTTCCCAAAATACGGTTGAGTAAGAAAAACACGATTCCCAACAAAATGCCGATAAAAATGCGTTGTCCAGCTCCTGCATTGCGTTGAAAGGTAAAAGCAAAGGGTGCTGCGAGAATCAGCATAACCAGCGTTGATAGTGGTGTGGTGAAATGTTGCCAAAAGGCCTGTTCAAAGCGTTCGCTGCTCAAATCATTGGCGCGTTGATGTTGGATGAAGTCCGCCAATTCGGTGGCGGCCAATTGGTTGGGTTTGGTTGCTGCAATAGTTAATACCTGATCGGGTAATAATTGTGCTTCGCGCAGTTCAGTATAGTGTTCGGGGGTGATGCCGCTGTCATGTAGGGTTTGTTTTATGACATCATGCAACACCCAGCCTTGTGTGCTGCGTTCGGCGGTAGCCGCGTGCAAAATGCTGGCAACACGTCCGGCTTGGGGGTCAATCTGGTAAATGGCAATGTTAGCAAGGCGTTGTTCTGACCAGAGTTTGCCAACATTGATAATGCGATCTCCATCTTTTAACCATACACCCTGTTCACCAATTGCTAATTGCTTTTCGCGCATTTGCACTTTGAAGCTGGTTGCAATTTGTTCGGTGCGTGGGGCAACCCATTCACCTAACACAAACACCACTATCACCATAACCAAACCCAGTTTGAGTGTCATGGCAATGATTTGGCGAATGGAAATGCCTGCTGCTCGCATGGCAGTGAGTTCGCTATTAGCGGCAAGATTACCCAAGCCTAGCAAGCTGCCAATCAAGGTTGCGGTGGGGAAATAATCATACAAGCGTTTAGGTGCGCCTAGCAGAATGTAGATAAACGCTTGCAGATTGCCGTAATGGGTTTTGGGGTCGACATCGCCCAACTCCCCCAAAAAGGCGAAAAAACTATCCAATAAAGTCAGGGAAAGCCACGTTACCAGAATGCTAAGTAAAACGCTTTTCCACAAATAACGTTCGATAATGCTCATGTGGGCTTTCCGTAATATTTGCGTAACAGCCAAAAACTCACGCCGATCAAGACCAAATGTACCCACCACAAACCGGGGAATACCGGAAATTCGCCGCGTTCCACCATGCTGCGAGTCGTGGCTAGAAGATTGGCGTATAAAGCGTAAATCAGGATGGCAACCGCGATTTTGCTGTAGCGACCTTGGCGTGGTGCGGTATAACTGAGTGGAAAGGCGAGTAATGCAAGTAACGGTGCTGATAAAATCACCGCGATGCGCCATTGCAGCTCTGCTTGTGAGGCGGTATCGGTTTGTTGCATTAACCTAGCAAACGGTACAGTCACCAAGGAACTGCGGTCATCCGTGCTGCGTAGCGGAATACGAATACTGTGTTCGGCAAATTTAATGACCGTCATGCCGCCCTGTTTGGGGTCAGACTCATAACGATAGCCGTCGTGAATTTGCAAAACTCGTTCACCATTGCCCGAGTCGATCAATAACACAGCAGATTGTGCCCAAATCACGATTTCTTTGCCTTTGTCTTGGGCGCGAATGAAAAAGCGTTCCATGATGGTGTGGCTAGGGTCAATGTTTTCCGCAAGGGCAGTGTAGTTGCGTTCAGCATTGCCTGAACTGACAAATTCCCCCGCTGGAATCCCTGCCGCTTCGGGGCGCGAATCGATCTCTTGGCGCAATTCGATATTGCGACTTTCCAACCATGGTGATAAAAAAATCACCATTGTGCCGAGCACCAAGGTTAGTGGGAGCACAAAACTAAAAATAGCACGGTAAAAATGGCGTGGAGCAACACCCGCAGCGCGTAAGGCAGACATTTCTGAATCCCGATACAAACGGCTGAACGCTAACATCATGCCAATGAGCAAAGCGACAGGGACAAGGCGAATCAGTTGTTTCAGCGAGCCGTACCACAATAAACTGCCCAATAAATCCGATGGTAAATCCCCTGTACTGGCATCGGCCAGTAAGCGCACAAAGGTATTACCAACAATAATCAAGGTTAATACCAAAAGCGTAGCAGCAAAGCTGGCAGCGATTTCTTTAAATAGGTAACGGTTAATAATCATGGTGGTGTGGAATGCCTGAATGTTTGCCATTGTTGCCATAACATCAGCAAACACGCGAAAGTACTGAGGCTGGCGATTCCCATTTGCAACCAAAATGCTTGTGGATAACCGCTATTTAAAAAGAATAAGCCTAACGATGCTAATAAAAAAAACATAATCAAAACAGACTGCCCGACAATACCCTGCACGGATTGCCAAAACGGTGCGAGTTTCCAACCCACCCACGCGCCTAGCCAACCGACCGCCGCCCCTGTACACACATCCACAGGCCAATGTGCGCCAACGGCAATGCGGCTTAAGCCAATAAGGCTGGCGAGTGCAAAACAAAAAGGCACTAGCCAGTGCCGTTGCAGTATCAAGGCATAAACACCTGCTAGTAAAAAAGCAGAGGTCGTATGCCCTGATGGAAAGCTTAAATTGTGCAGTTCAATGCCAATCACATGCACTTGTTCACCCAATACCGCTAAAGGGCGTTCTGCATTCAATAATGGTTTTACAGTACGAATGATCAATGAGCAAAACAGTCCGCCGACTATTCCCACATGCAATGCTTCAGGGTGGCGTAGCGCAAGCAAGGCAATCAAAGCCAAGGCAACTAACGCATCACCCAATACAGTGGTATTGGCCCACAGTGAGTCGGGTAGCAGGGTCAGTTGCTGTTGAAGGGTCAAAAACCACGCAGTATTTTCACCAGCCGTAAACATAACAGCGGCACAACCCAGTAGACCCAATGCAGGCAACCAAAAATAATAAGCAGGAATGGCGTTACGCATGACTATTGCATCCGTTGTGCAATCACGACACCACCCTGTTGGAAGACCACTTGGAATTGCGGTTGTGTGGTGGTCGATGATATTTCTGAATGTGGTTTAGAATGCGCCGATTGTAAATAATTCAAATCAGTAAACACATATTCCCCTATTTTTGGTGGACGGCGTGGCGTGACATGCTGACGGTATACCGTGAAGCTAGGCATGTCGATGCTGTCCATCACAATTTGCGCATTTGCCAAATGTTGTCGGGCAAATTGTGCTGCCGCTTTCACAGGGCTTTGTTGTATGTGGGCGGCTAACGGGATTAACACGCCAGTTAGAAAGAGCGTTTGCAGCATTGCCACCGCACCTAGGCGGGTAAAGCCATCCAACTTTGACCACCATAACAGCCATAACAATGCCGCTGTGTACAATACTGCTAGGCTACGGTAACGGAGGCCGAGGGCAGTTTGTGCCTGTTCCAACAAGCCAGCATGATACGCGCTAGGGTCTTGCTGTACCGCAAATGCCAGCAATTCAGGGAGAAAAATACACACCAGCGCAATAAATAAAGCGGGCAATACGGCTAACCAGCGATTAAGGTTTTCGCCCGTGTATTGCGCCAATAGCAGCAACAAGGGGGTAATGCCGTATAATAGATAATGCGGTAATTGCGTGTTAGAAAACGAGAAAAATACCAAGACAAAACCGAACCATACCCATAAGAAACGTTGCCACGGTTGTTGAAGTAACCGAGGTAGGCGTTTGAATAAACGGGGTAACAAGCCACTGAATGGTAGAATAATAAACGGCAAGGCAATCAGATAGTACACGACGCTACCGCCATGTCCTTCCATCGTATCGGAAAAACGACTGAGATTATGTTTGAAGAAAAACCCGTCAATAAACGCTTGCCCTTGTGCTAGGTATTCTAGCACATACCACGGCAAGGCAATCGCAATAAACAATAATAATCCCCACGGGTGTAAAAGCGTTTGTAGCCATTGTCGCCATTGCCCGTGCAGCAGGTACAATGCCCCGCTAACGACGAAAGGCACGGCAACAGCAATCGGGCCTTTACACAAAAAGCCCAACCCTAACCACCCGAAAATGCGTAATAACACGCGCTGACGCGGTTGTTCCCAATACCGCCAAATATCAAATAAACTCAATACAATCAACAAATTCAGCAAGGCATCGGCGGTAGCGGCGCGTCCCACCAAAACAATCATGGCGGAACATGCCACCATTACACTGGCCATGATTGCACTGCGTTGGCTCATGCGAGGTTTGGCAAAGTAATAAGTAGCAATCACCCACGCACTAGCAGCCAAGGCAGACGGTAAGCGCAATGTCCATTCCTGCAAGCCGAAGCTCCACACGCTTAACGCTTGCAACCAGTAGATCAGAATCGGTTTATCAAAGCGCGGTTCACCATTGAGAAACGTGGTAATGAAATCACCGCGTTGGAACATTTCCCACGTTGCGGCACTGAATGCTCCTTCATCCAAATCAAATAAAGCCGGAGTACCTAACTGCCAGAAAAATGCCAAGGTCACTAACGGTAACAGCAAGGCATCGCCGCTGGCGAACCAGTGGCGCAAACGTTGGGATTGCATCATGTTTCTTGTGTGTGCCAACCGCGAGCGGTTTGGGGTTGTGGTGGGCGAATAATGTACGGTGTGCGATTCGATGACTCAAAGTACACCCGCGCTAATAATTCCGCGATAATGCCCGTGGTCAAAAATTGGATCGAAGTAATCATCAGCATAAAACCCGCCAACAACATAGGGCGACCCCCGATGTCATTGCCAAGGATGAATTTATCAATAGCCAGCCAGAATAACGTTAATGTCCCTAACAAGCCAAAGCCTAAGCCAATCGTGCCAAAAAAATGCCCCGGACGCGCCCGAAACCGCATAAAGAACCACATAAATAACAGGTCGATAATGACGCGGAAGGTGCGCGAAATACCGTATTTGGATTCACCTGTTAGGCGTGGATTGTGGTTCACTACTTTTTCACCAATGCGTGATGGACGCACCGAAGTCGCTACCCACGTTGGGATAAAACGGTGCATTTCACCGTACAAGCGCACGCCTTTCATGGCGGAGGCTCGGTACACTTTCAAGCTACAGCCGTAATCGTGTAAATGCACACCCGTGACCTTACGGATTAAGCGGTTGGCAATGCGCGATGGAATTTTGCGCATAACCAAGGTATCTTTACGGTTTTTGCGCCAGCCCACCAATAAATCCAAATCCCGTGCTTGTAAATCTTCGATCATGGCGGGAATATCAGCGGGGTCGTTTTGCAAATCGCCATCGAGCGTGACCAGTAGACTGCCACGAGCTTCGTCGATTCCTGCTTGCATGGCGGCGGTTTGCCCGAAGTTACGTTGTAATTCAACGATATGAATGTGGTTGCCAAAACGTCCAGCGGCTTCGTTTAAGCGTTGCAGCGTGCGGTCGGTACTACCGTCATCGACCAGTACCAGTTCCCACGGGTGCTGAAAGTTTGCCAGTGCTTCACTAACGCGCTCGACCAATGGTACGACATTACCTTCTTCATTATAAAAAGGTACGATGATACTGACGGTATCAAGAGAATTTGTCATTAAATCAATGTCCGGTTCGGTTACAATGCAGCCGGAATTATACGGAAAGCGGGTGAACGATGACAGAACAGAACACCACATCTAATCAACGCTGGAAATTAGTGCTTTCGTGGGTCATTTTGTTGGTATTTGTTGCAGCAATACAACACTGGATCGGTTGGAAAACCGTTCTCGAACCGTGGATGCAGTTCAGTTGGGCGCAGGGTTTAATTGCTTTAGCCTTATTAGTCTTGACTTATGCATTACGCGCATGGCGAATGTTTGATTATTTTCCACAATATTTAACTGGAAAATGGTTTGCCACTTGGCGACTCATGTTGATTCACAATGTGCTGAATAATGTCTTACCCGCTCGCACGGGTGAGGTGAGTTTCCCATTGCTTATGAAGCGTTATTTTGGGGTGGGGTACGCACATTCAGTTTCGGCACTATTGTGGTTTCGGTTGTTGGATTTGCACGCGATTCTGAGTTTTGCGATTTTCCCGTTATTGGTGATCACGCCCTTAAAACGCTTTGCTTTACCTATCATGCTGTTATGGATGGTACTGCCGATTATTTTGTATGTATTACACAATCGCATTGAAATCTGGTTTGCGGGTAAAGACGGCAAACTCAGTCAATTAGCGCAACAAGCTATGTATGGTTTGCCCGATAATTGGGGCGAGTTTTGGCGTAGTTGGTTAATGACGTGGGCTAACTGGATTGTGAAAATCATGACCTTGGCGTGGTTGTTAGGGCAGTTTGCTCCTGGGGCGAGTTGGAATCTGCTACTGACCAGCGTGGTGGGTGGCGAGCTAACTAGCGTATTGCCTATTCACGCGCCAGGTGGATTCGGTACTTACGAAGCGGGGATTATTGCGCCACTTTCGCGCATTATTGATATGAAGGTTGCAACGATTGCAGCAGTGAATTTGCATTTGTTTGTATTAGGGTCGTCATTGACGGGTGGTTTATTGGGTTGGTTAATGCCAGTCAAAGCTTCCACCGTGCAAAATACTGTGTCTTAAGGATTGGACAGTCAAAAGAACCATAGACAATGTTAAAAAATCATCCGGGGTATGTATTGCTGGCTCTCTTGCTGGGGGTAACGGCGTATCGTGCGTGGGTCGTCGCCACAAATGGCCTGACTTTGTATGTCGATGAAGCGCAGTATTGGTATTGGGCGCAACAGTTGGCATGGGGTTACTATTCCAAGCCGCCAGTGATTGCCTCGCTGATCGCAGCAACAACGTCTGTCTGTGGGGATAGCGAATTTTGCATCCGGTCGGGTAGTTTGCTGATGTACCCATTAAGTACCGTGGTATTGTTTCTGCTGGCAAAGTATTTATTTGATATTAAAACGGCACTTGTGGCAGCAGTACTGTTTTTCACCCTGCCTGCGGTGAGTTTGTCGTCTTCTCTGATTTCCACGGATGTCGCTCTATTTTTCTGTTGGACATTGGCTCTGTACGCTTTTGCGCGTGCGCGGGATACCAATGCGTGGCGCGATTGGGTGATATTGGGGTTGGCATTGGGCATTGGTATGCTCAGTAAGTACACAATGGGGATTTTTTTCGTTTCCGCCTTGTTGTGGATTGCCCTCGAGCAGCGTTGGGAGATGCTGCGTAACCCGCGTGCATGGGGCGCATTTGGCTTGGCGGCGGTGGTTTTTGCCCCGAATTTGTGGTGGAACTGGGAAAATGGTTTTCCAACATTCCATCATACTGCGGATATTGCCGCTGCGAGTAAGTCGGGTGCATTGCATTGGGATGAACTGGGCGAGTTCTTCCTCGGACAATTCGGGGTGTTTGGTGTCGTGCTCTTTCCTGTGTTTGTGTGGGTGGCGTGGAAGGTAACAAACCCGCAGAAACGTTTCTTGTTGTGTTTTGCGTTGCCGTTTTTATTATTGATTAGTTTGCAGGCATTGGTTGGGCGGGCGAATGCGAACTGGGCTGCTCCGACTTACGTCGCGGCGACATTATTGGTTGCAGCTTGGTTGGTGGAGCAACGAACTTTGTTCTGGAGTGCTTTGCTTGTCAATGTGATGTTTGGTGTGTTGTTGTATCACCCAGCTCCCCTAAATCACTGGTTGCACACCGACATTCAAAAACGCCTAAAGGGTTGGGATGCTGTTGGTAAGCAATACACCCTATTGCAAAAGCATTACCCTAGAGCTTTGTTATTGTCTGATGACCGTGCGATATTGAGTGAGTTGGCTTATTACGCGCGTCCAGTGGGAATGCAAGGTGTGAGTTGGAATCCGCGTGGTTTAGTACGTCATCATTATGATTTGGTGACAACGTTGGACGATAAGAAAGGGCGGGATTTCTTATTCGTTACCGATGATAAATTATCGCCGAAACTGACGGGGTATTTTGCAGGGGCAGAAAAAGTGGGAAGTTTACGCAAAATCATTACCCCAAAATTCGGTTTGAATTTTGATGTGTATCTGTTGAAGGATTTTAAAGGGGTTAAAGCGCAATGAGTGTCTGGCAAAAAGGGAGGCAGTTATTGCGGGGGCTGCATCAACGCCATCCGCGTTTGTGGTTGTGGAGCAATGTTGTGGCTGCGTCCACCTTGGTGTTTTGGTGGACAAACTGGGATTTGGTGATTGCTAGTCTGTTTCGTTCTAGTGTTGTACATGATCAGGCTAACTGGTTATTGGATCATTTCCCGCTTTGGAAATTAGCATTTTATGACAGCATTCCACTGTTGGCTGCGCTGGTTTTAAGCGGGTGTGTGTTGATAATGGTGTACAGTACGTTTAAACACACGCAATATCGGGCGCGGTTATATGCAACTTATGTGTTATGTGTGTTTTTAGTAGGGCCTGGTTTATTGGTGAATGCAGTGTTCAAAGACCATTGGGGGCGGGCGCGTCCCGTGCAGGTGGAACAGTTAGGTGGAACAGAACCTTACACGCCGCCATTGTATTTTGTTGCCAATGGTGATGGGCGTTCTTTTCCGAGTGGTCACAGTTCGGTGGGGTTTGCTTTCATTAGTTTTTGGTTTATTTGGCGCAAACGCCATCCACGTTGGGCAAAAATAGCTCTGTATGGCACATTGGTTTTAGGGTGTACGGTTGGTTTGACACGCATGGCGGCGGGTGGGCATTTCTTGTCGGACGTGATGTGGTCGGCATGGATGGTGAGTTTTGCTGCGTGGTTGTTATATTACCACCTGTTGCGTATTCCTGAGCGTGAAAAATGTTACGGTAACTAAAATTTTTTAGTAGCAAATAATTGAATTTATTGATTATTATTGATTGGGTTATCTATATAGCTACTAATTGTGCGGATTAATAATTGAAATGATTTATTTGATCGATTAGAGTTGTGCATGGATTGCTGCATAAAACAGCAGCACGCGAGGGAATCCATTATGCATGATCAGCCGTCATTACCCCCTAATTTTTCCGTTGGGCGTTCGGAGAATAAACTGGCATTTTGGCTATTCTGGCTAGTGCTGGTGTTCTTTTTGTTGCGCGGAATGCCTGCGTATGCAGCCGCTCCGGTGATTTCAGGTACGCCAGCAGCAGCGGTTAATGCAGGCAATGCCTATAGTTTTATACCACGCGCTCGCGATGCCGATGGCGATCCTCTAACGTTTAGCATTGTCAACAAACCTGTGTGGGCAACGTTTAACGCAAGCACGGGCAAGTTGTCGGGTACACCAACTCGTGCGCAAATTAAGCTGTACACGGGTATTAAAATCCAAGTAACGGATAAAAAAACACCTCCTGTCGCGCTTCCCGTTTTT
>CAZTUZ010000042.1:0-16778 GCA_964617055.1 uncultured Thiothrix sp. | reverse complement strand
AAATGGCATTGGCAAAATGGTCGTATTCATCAATCAGCAACAGGATTTTCTGCCCAGCTATCGTTTTAAAGAAAGCTTCCATCTTTTCGTGAGGTGACTCACATTTCGCAATGCTTTCAATGGCAAACGTGGGGTATTGGTAGCGTTCCAGAAAAAGCTCTAATGCTAACCGTATTTTTGTGTTAAAAGCGCGATAAATGTTTTCGCGACTGCTGGTTTCAATCCCACTAAATTCCATGAACAGTACTTGATAACTGTTTTTCAGCGGCGTGGGGTTTTTACCAATGGCTAAATGGGAAAACAGGGCATCGAAATCGGCGGTATAAGCAATGTCATAATAGTATTCCAACATTGATAAAAATAAGCTTTTACCGAAACGCCGTGGACGCAGCAGGATAGTATGTTCGCCCGTAGTTTCTAATTTAGCAATGTACATACTTTTATCAATAAAAGTATAGCCTTCACTGATAACCTTCTTGAAATTGCTCAAACCGTAAGGGATTTTCTGCTGCATTGTGCCACCTATGATCACCACCTAACCACGACAAGATGCTAGTGTAGCATGGTTATTATGCTTGGCTCGTCCGCGAACGGGCATGGTTTAACGGTGTGTGGTGTTACGGTTTGGGATGGTGCAGTAGTGCCGAAAAGAATCCGTTTATGCGTGTCGTTTGTGCCATGCGTTATGGCGGGTTGTGGGTGTATTATCAAACCCTGATGCACTTTCGCCAGACGGGTTCGTATGGATGCTTTAACGTTATTGTTGTTGCTGCCTGTGATTGGGGCGGCGGGGTTGAGTTTATTGCCGAGCGCACGTCCGCAGTGGATACGTTATGCGGCGTTGGGGGTTGCGACGCTGACCTTGGGTTTCGCGCTGCATTTGGCGTGGCGGTTTGCGGATAATGCGGTGGGTATGCAATGGCTGGTGCAGTATGCGTGGAATGCGGAGCTGGGCACGTCGTTTACCTTGGGGGTGGATGGTATTTCGTTTCCGTTGGTGGTGCTGACGACCTTATTGGTGTGGGTGGCGTTATTGGCATCGCGTTCGGTGACGCATCACGTTAAGGGCTATTACTTGCTGGTGTTGTTATTGGAAGCAGCGACCTTGGGCGTGTTCATGGCGCAAGATTGGTCGTTGTTTTATGTATTCTGGGAATTGGTGCTGATTCCGTTATTCTTTTTGATTGATCGTTGGGGTGGCAAAAATCGCCAAACCGCTGCCTTGAATTTCGTGCTGTACACCATGGGCGGTTCGGTGTTTATGTTGTTAGCCTTGCTGGTGTTATTCGATGCCACAGCGGGGCACGATTTCAGTTTTGCGGCAATGGCGTATGGCGGTAAGGATTTACCCCTCGGTGAACAAACCCTGATTTTCCTTGGTTTATTGATTGGTTTTGGCGTGAAAATGCCGCTGTTTCCCCTGCACGGTTGGTTGCCATTGGCGCATGTGGAAGCACCGAGTCCGGTGAGTATTTTGCTATCGGGCATTTTGTTGAAAATGGGTTCGTATGGCTTGATTCGGGCGGTGGATGCGTTACCCGCTGCGGCGCACGCTTTGCAAACGCTGTTATTCGCGCTGGGCTTGATTGGCGTGTTGTACGGCGGTTTATTGGCATGGCGGCAGAGCGATTTAAAGAAAATGATTGCTTATTCGTCGGTGAGTCACATGGGCGTGGTGGTGATTGGCATTGCGACCTTACATGCGTGGGGAATGATGGGCGCGGTGTATCAAATGGTAGCGCACGGTTTGGTGGCGGGCGCGACGTTTATGCTGATTGGTTTGCTGTACGAACGCACCCATACCCGCGACATTAATGATTACGGTTCGTTGATTAAGGTGACACCGCGCTTTGCGGTATTGATTATTCTGGCATTTATGGGTGGCGTGGGATTGCCGAGTACCGCCGGATTCGTCGCCGAATTGCACGTTTTGCTGGCGGGATTTGTGCGCTGGCAATGGTGGATTGTGCTGTTATCGTTGGGCGTATTGATTACCGCAACCTATAGCATTCGCACCATTAAGCATTTGTACACGGGGCAAAGTCATCCGCGTATGCAGCAGGTGCAGGATTTGGGATGGGTGGAAATGTGCGCGGCGGGTTGTTTAATTGCCGCGACTTTGTGGCTGGGGCTGCAACCCAATGTGCTGTTGGAAAAGATGGACGTTTCCATCCATAGCTTTGCGCAACGCATTCAAACAGGGGTAACGCCATGAGCCAAACACCACAACAATCCCCGCGTGAATACCTGCATCAAGCGATTGTGGGATTGAATAAGGTGCTGCCGATTCAAGCCCCGTTGCAAGATTTTGTGCATTTTAACCCGCTTCTGCATTACGAACATTTGCCGTTTGCCGAAGCGTTACGCACAGTACATCAGCAAAGCGGTTCATTGGGGTATTTGCCTGCGGCGGAATACCGCCAGTTTTATCAGCAAGGGCGCATTAGCCGCGCCGATGTGGTGGCGATTTTGCAGGAGGATGGCATTCCCACTGCGGATCACGCGCTGTACCTGACGATTTTGACCCACGAGATTAAGGCGATTTCGTTCCAACAAATGCGTTGGCAAGTGGAAGAACAGCACGCGCTAGAATGTTTGCAACCCGATGTGGATGCCACCAGTCGTGAGCGTTTATTGCAAGGGCGCGAGGCAGCCACGGTCATTCCAGCTTTGTGGGAAAGCTGTTTGCAACGTTTTGGGCTGCATTACGCTTTACCGCACCCCGAAGCATTATTGAATCTCATGGTGCAGCAAGGGCAAAGCGGGCAAGGCATTCCCGATGCGGAAAGCGTGATTCATGCGCAAAGCCGCGAGCAATTGCATCAGTTGATTGCGCAAGTCGGGACGCAGTTGAGCTTGCGCGGTTTAATTCAAGCATTGACGCAAACCGATGTCATGCAATGGATTATGCCAAGCCTTGGGCAATACATGGCGGCGTGGTTGGATCAAGGCGTGGCAGCTTTAGCCGCTAATCAGGTGGCAGATCATTTCTTCCCCTTTTGGCGGGACGCAGCATTGCGCGACATTACCCCGCGTTTGCAAGGCTTGGAAACATGGCAGGATTACCTCGAATCCTTGGACGATGACCCTATCGACACCATTCACCACGAACTGATGCGGATTGGTATTCCGCAAGCACAATGGGCGGATTATTTGCGGGTGTTGGCATTGGAATTGGCGGGCTGGTCGGGGATGTTTAACTGGAGTTCCCAACATCCGCAGTACGCGCAAACCACAACGCGGGTGGAATTGGCGGATTATTTAGCGGTGCGTTTGGTTTCTGAGCATTTGTATTGCCGCAGTTTAACCCGCCAACATTGGCGCATTGATGCGACTTTGGCAGATATTCGCGGGTATTTTCATCACAATCTCGATGAGTTTTTCGTGCGTTATCAGGCGTATAACACGCCATTGCCCGAATACTTGCAGCAATTAGCCCAGCAGTTCTTAACCAGCAAATTGGATATTCAAGCCCACGAATGGCATCAACTCGCGCACCAAATCCTGACGTGGCATCTCGCGCCAGAAAGTATTATTCCGGTGGGTGCGGACATCTACCACAAAGCATGGCGATTGTTTCACCTTGCGCAACATCTGGGGTGGGATGCCGCCGCCTTGGATGCCTTACCCATGACGCAGGTGGAATATTGCCTGAGCGTCTTGCACGCCCTTGATGACCCCAATACCAGCGGTTATCTGTGGTTACGCGCTTATGAACGTCATTACCAACAGCAAGTGTTCCGCCAATTACTTGCCAATGTAACGGCGGAATCCCCCGCGCCGCCGTTATCCATTGCCCCCGCCGCGCAATGGGTGTTCTGCATGGATGACCGCGAAGAAAGCACACGCCGCGCCGTGGAAGCCCTCGCGCCGGACATGGTAACGTTCGGCATGGCGGGCGCATTTGGGTTGCCGAATCACTGGCAAGCCTTGGATGCGCCGCAAGCGTTGAAGCTTGCACCCCCCGTGGTGACACCGACGCACACCTTCCGCGAAGTTCCCACCGCCAGTGATGCGCCGCGTTTAGCACAACATCAGCGGGTGCAAGCGTGGTGGCGACGTTGGGTTCATTTCAAACAGCACGCCACGCGCCATCACACGTTTTCCACCTTATTGGCATTGCCTTTACTCGCGCCCTTGGGGTTGGCGGAATTAATCGGCAGAAGCTTTTTCCCCGCCACTTACCAACGCTTTGCGCAACACACTTACCGTGCCTTGAGCGTGCCATTAGCCACACGGGTGGCAACCGACATGAGTCTGGCGGAACAGGTCGAAAAGCTGGCGTTTTTCCTGCAATTGAATGGCTTTACCAGCGGTTTCGCGCCGTTAGTGGTGTTCATGGCGCACCGCGCACGGCATTGGAACAATCCGCATTTGCTCGGTTACGGTTGTGGCGCGTGTAGCGGGCGATTCGGCGGCCCTAATGCCCGCGCTTTTGTGGCAATGGCGAATGATCCCGCCGTGCGCCGTGAATTAGCCGCGCAATACGCGATTCACATCCCCGAATGCAGTTGGTTCGTGGCGGGCGAACACGACACCACCAGCGATGACGTGGATTGGTTCGATGTCGATTTAATCCCCGCCACTCATGCCGAACGGTTTGAGTGCGTGCAACAAATTGCCACACAAGCAGTGCAACGCTCGGCGCAAGAACGCTGTTTGAAATTTGCTTCCGCCCCCGTTAAACCCTCGCCACGGCAAGCAAAACGCCACGTTGCGGCGCGAGCAGCATCCCCCGATCAAGCGCGGGCGGAATTGGGGCATCAAGGTTGTGCGTTGGCATTCATTGGGCGGCGCGAATTGAGCCAAGGCGTGAATTGGCAACGGCGGGCGTTTCTGATTTCCTACGACCCAACCCAAGACCCGCACGGACATTGGTTGGAAGCGCAATTGCAAGGTAATGGCGTGGTCGGCGTGGGCATTGCGTTGGATTATTACTTTTCGCGGATGCAAAACGGCTATTTCGGTTCGGGCAGTAAAGTCACGCACAACCTCACGGGGATGTTTGGCGTAATGGAAGGCGGTAATAGCGATTTACGCACGGGGCTGGCGCAACAAATGGTCGAATTACACGAACCGATGCGCTTATTGGTGATTGTCGAAGCCAGCGTTGCGACCGCCACGGCGATTTACCAGCGTCATGCGTATCTGCGCCAATTGCTGGATAACGCTTGGGTTATTTTAGCGGTTAAACCGCCCGACTCCGCTGTTATCCATCGCTTTGTGGCGGGTAAAGGCTTTGTCGCTTGGCAGGAGGATGGTTATGTTTGAATGGTTATTGCCTTTAATTCCCGCTTTACCGTTAGCGGCAGCGGTGTGGTTGGTGGTGCGCTTGCTGTTTGGCATTGGTTCGGGGGAAAGCGGTGAACGCCATACAGCCCGTGTGGTGACGGGTGTCGCGGCTGTGAACGTTGTGTTGGTGCTCTTGGCAATCGTGCTATTCCTTGCTAACGGCGCACAAGTGTCCACCCGTGTGTGGGGCAATTGGTTGCTCAGTGGTGATTATGTCGCCAGCATTAGTTTCACCGCTGATACCTTGAGCTTGAGTATGGCGTTGCTGGTGGCGGTGATTTTGCTGTTAGTAAGCCGCTTTGCGGTGAATTATTTGCACCGTGAACGTGGCTTTCAACGCTTTTTTCTGGTGCTGACGTTATTCAATGCCGCCATGCAACTGATTGCATTAGCGGGTTCGGTGATGCTGACCTTTATTGGTTGGGAATTGGCGGGTGTGAGTTCGTGGATGTTGATTGCGTACAACGGGCAAAGTTTAACCGCCACCGCCAATGCGAATCGTGCCTTTGTCACCAACCGCATTGGCGATACGGGTTTATTACTCGGCATGTTCATGGCGTTGAAATGGTTGCATAGTCTGGAATGGTCGGTGATTACTGCCCCCGCGCAAGGTGTTTCCAGCCTGATGATTGGGGTCATGGCGATGGGCTTTATGTTGGCGGCATTGGCAAAGTCGGCACAATTCCCGTTTTCGGCATGGATTACGCGGGCAATGGAAGGCCCTACCCCATCGAGTGCGGTGTTTTACGGTTCGATCATGGTTCACGCGGGGGTGTATTTGTTGTTGCGCATGTCGCCGCTCTTGGAACAAATCCCCACCTTGAAAGATTTGCTGTGGGTGTGTGGCGGTTTAACCGTTGTCTACGGCTGGCTGGGTGGCTTGGTGCAAACCGACATTAAAACCTCGTTGATGTTTTCCGTTTTGGCGCAAGTCGGGCTAATGCTGATTAGCATTGGGTTGGGTTGGTACGATTTCGCTTTACTGCACATGGTCTTGCACGCGATTTGGCGGGCGTATCAATTCCTGTATTCGCCATCATTTGCATTAGTCACGCAATGGCAAGCCGCACCGCTTGCGCCGCGCTGGTTACGACGTTACCCGCGTCTGTATTCGGCAGCGTTGCAACGCTTTTGGCTGGATGCACTCGCTGATTGGTTATTGGTGAAACCGACGCAAGCCCTATCGCAAGAAGCGCAAGTGTTTGATGGGCAAATCCTTGATCGGCTCAGTGGTACGCCACAAGTCCACGGCAAAGTCATGTCATTGGCAGAAATGCAGGCGGTACAGCGTGGCGAATCGCGCTTACAAACCGACATTGGTGTCGGTACGGGCTTGTTTGGCAAAACCTTGCAAGGATTGGCGCAACAATGCGAAGCCTTGGAACAGCATTTGGTCTTACACAGTCACAGCGACCATGCTAAAGCAGGCTGGGATTGGCTTGGGCGGTATTTGGATCGTGCCGAACATTTGCTGAAACAGCCGCGTTATTTGGTGTTATTGGTCGCGGTCACGTTGGTGGTGATTTTCTAAGGAGTCGTACTTGATGCACAGTGTTATCGCTTTACCGTGGTTAAGCATTCTGCAATTACTGCCATTCGTGACAGGTTTAGGGCTGATTCGGGTGCGTGGTCATGCCGCTTTAGCATTAGCAGGCATTGCCGCGAGTGTGGAATTGGGGATTACCGTGTGGTTGTACACGCAGTTCGACCCACACACGCCGTTGATGCAGTTCGCCGAGCGCGTGCCATTGTGGGGGGCATTGGATTATCACGTCGCGGTGGATGGCATGAGCGTGCTGTTTTTATTACTCACCAGCTTACTGAGCCTGTTATGCGTGGCGTTTATTCTGGTGCGTAAACTGCATGAAACCTCGATCCTCGCGGTGATGATGGGCATTCAAGCCACCTTAGTTAGCCAATTTGTCACGGTGAATTTGCTGTGGTTTGTGCTGATGTCGGTGCTGGAATTGCTGTTGATTGGTTACATCACCAAACGCTGGCCAACCGGACACGACGTACAACCCACCTTAGCGCGTTACCTGCAATTCATGGCGGTGAGCGTGGTATTACTGCTGTTTGGCACACTGTTATTGGGCTGGAATTACGCTGACGCGCACGGCGGGCAGTGGAGTTTTAACCTTGCTGATCTAATGACATTGGAATTTGCCAGTTCTGCCGCCACAAAAACCATTGGCACATTGGTATTTTTTGCCATGTTTTACGGGTTGGGGATTCGGATTCCATTGTTTCCGCTGCACGGTTGGCTCGCACCGTTCATGATTGATGGCAATGTCGCGGTTGCCCCGATTTTCTTATTGGGGTTGAAAGTTGGGGTGTATGGCTTATTGCGCTTTGTCTTGCCGATTGTGCCGGAGGCGGTGCAAGCGTGGCATCACATTGTGGTGATTTTCGCCGCCAGTGGCATTTTCTACGCGGCATTACTCGCCATGCGCCAGAAAACCTTGCGCGAAATGTTGGGTTTCGCGGTGATCAGTCACACGGGGATTCTGACCATCGGGTTATTTAGCCTGCATCCGGCGGGATTCAAAGGCGGCATCTTGCTGGCATTAAACTTCGGTGTGGCATTGGCGGGGTTGTCATTAATGGCAGGCATGGTGTGGCAACGCACGCGCACCACGCGCTTGAGCAAACTCGGCGGTTTATTGGATTACATCCCGATTGTAGGCTTGGCATTTTTGGTGGCGGGGTTAGCCATCGTGGGAATGCCTGGTACACCAGGGTTTGATGCGGTGCATTTCGTGCTGGAAGGCGCGATTAAACGCTTCGGGGCGGTGGTGACGATTGCCGCCGCCTTGGGCAACTTGGTAGCGGCGGGATTTTTATTGCGTGCATTCCAACAAGCGTTTTTGGGGCAAGCCCCTGCCAATACCTCGCGTTGGGATACGCACCCGACTTATGCCACCGAAATCCTCATGGCAAGCATTGTCATGTTGGTGATTGTCGGCATCGGTTTCTATTCCGCACCGTGGACGACGCTGATTGCAGGTAATGTCGAACAACTCAGTAAGCTATTTCCCACCCTTAACCAAGCCACTGGAGGTCACTAACATGCTAACAACCCTGTTAAACAGCGGGCGTGATGTGCCATGGTTGAGTTTATTACTGTTGTTATTGCCATTGGGGGCGTTACTCACGGGATTATTGCCGAATCGTGAAGCGCGTTGGGCGGCATTAACCACCGCTTTGCTGGTGTTGGCGATCAGTTTGGGATTGGTGTGGGGATTTGACCGCCACGCGACAGGGTTTCAGTTTGTCGAAGACAGTGCGTGGATACCGTCGTTGGGCATTCATTACCTGATGGGTGTGGATGGCTTATCGCTGCTGTTTTTGCCGTGTACCGCGTTGCTGTTTGTTGCGGTGATACTGGCTTCGTGGAATGCCATCCGGCAATTACCGCGTTTGTATTTCGCGCTGTTACTGCTGTTGGAATGCACCATTCTGGGCATTTTTACCGCGCTGGATGGCATGTTGTTTTTCCTGTTTTGGGAACTGACCTTAATGCCCTTGTTCTTCCTGATCAGTTTGTGGGGGAATGGGGCGAATCGGCGATTTGCGGCGGTGAAATACACGCTCTTTATGTTAGCGGGCGGTTTGCCCTTGTTAATCGGCTTGGTGGCATTGGCATTGCAACAACCGACCTTGAGTTTTGCTTACCCCGCGCTATTGCACGCCAGTCACACTGGGCTGATTAGCCACGCGCTGCAAGTAACGGTGTTTTTCCTGTTATTGGTGGGGTTTGGGGTGAAAATTCCGGTGTTTCCGCTGCACACTTGGCTACCTGTGGTGGCACAAGAAGGGCCTGCTGGCGTGGTGGCGATTTTAACAGGCTTGAAAGTGGGGGCGTATGGCTTACTACGCTTTGCTTTACCGCTTGTGCCAGATGCCGCGCACGAATTTCAGTGGGTATTGGTTGGTTTGGGCATGATTGGCGTGTTGTACGGCGCGGTCACGGCATTGGGGCAAACGGGGATTCGGCGCATGTTGGCATTTTCCAGCCTCAGCCATGTGGGGTTGGTGGTATTGGGCATTGCATCATTCAGCGTACAAGGCATTGAAGGCGCGGTGTTTCAATTGCTGAACTTCACGCTGATTTCCGGTGGCTTATTTTTATTAACGGGCTTTTTGCACCAGCGCACGGGTTCAACCGAAATCTTGAGTTTGGGCGGTGTGGCGCAATCCATGCCGTTACTGGCAGCGTTTTTCTTTTTCTTTGGTTTAACCGGAATCGGAATGCCTGCTACCAGTGGTTTTCCCGCTGAGTTCTTATTGATCGTTAGTATTCTGGATGTGCATACGGGAGCGGGATTAGTCGTATTATTCGTGGTTATTTTGGGGGCGGCGTATTTTTTGAGTTTTTACCGTCAGGCATTTTTAGGGATAGCGCAGCACGATATTATTCGCAACGCCCCCGATTTAAAGGGGCGTGAGCGTTGGGTATTATTCAGTTTGGCATTATGGGTATTGGTATTTGGCTTTTATCCACAAGGCATTTTGATGGTGCTTAATACCAGTAGCCACGTTTGGGTGCAAGGATTTGCACATTAGGGAATGAAAGGGTGGCTAAATATCACGCACAAGCCGTATGTATTTTCCACCCGCTTTCATCACAGAAAAGGTGCTACCTTTGCTAAAATCCAAGCTCCATGCATTGTTGGTGTCGTCATTGTCACTCGACCACAATCCAGCGGAGGGTGTGCCGGGGAAAATATGGAGATTCGCCGCAGGATAAGAGCATTGTTTTTCCACTATGCTTTTAAGCTCCGCTAGTGTGGGCAAACGCCATTCCGAATACCCCGCGAAGTGGTTTGTGCTGGCTTGTTGTGTTGCCAAGCTCCATGAAGATAATACGGGTTTTCCCAAACATTGTGAGCCTTCTTGACCTTCGAGGCATTTTTTCCACATTAAACCGGATTCTTGATCGGAAATTGTACCATCGCCATGATCCGTAAAACGTTGTGTCGGTGTTGATGATGAGCTATTGGGATTGCACTGCTGTGCAACCGAATAAGGGCTATAGGTTAAACTAACACTCAATAAAGTAATACCTAAAAAGGATACAGTTGTTTTCATAAGGGAATATACGCAGTCTACTCAGCAAGTATTAATAATAGTCACGACCGTTGTGTTTATTTATTGGTCGATGCTCAATATGTCGCCATGAAAACATGACAGGTTCATGGAAAATATCATTTGTTTATGATCTTATATCTATGCAATTAATTATGTAATTGATTACTGCACCAAAACAGTATGCATTACGGTTTGTGATTAGCGAGAAATCACAAAATTTAACCAAAACGGTCGAAAAGGATAGCGAATGGGCATGATTACCCCGCTTATGGCGGAATGGGTAGACGCGACAGGTCTACTGCAAGGTAACGGCATGTTTATGACAGGGACAGACACAGGTGTAGGTAAAACGTGGGTGAGCGTGCGCCTGATACATGCCTTGCGTGCTTTGGGATTGGAATTAATTCCGCGAAAACCCGTGGAATCGGGTTGGGCCGACGATGTTACCACCACAGATGCATGGCGATTAGCCAATGCTGCGGGGTTGTCTTTGGATGGTCACCAACAGACGGCAATTTTGGATAAGGTTTGCCCTTATCGCTTTCGTGCCGCCTTAGCACCACCTCGCGCTGCTTTGCTAGAAGGACAAGAACTACGCATCAAAGACCTTGCGAATACTTGTCCAACACGCGTTGCGTCTGGCCAAGCTTTGTTGGTGGAAGGTGCAGGTGGGTTTTACTCACCGATTGCTCATGATGGTTTGAACGCTGACCTTGCCCAAGTGTTGGGATTGCCAATTATTCTGGTCGCGGAAGATCGTGTGGGCTGTCTTAACCATATTTTATTGGTGGCAGAAGCAATAAAACGGCGCAGTTTGACGCTGGCTGGTGTGATTTTAAATGCTAAAACACCACCCGTGGTTGGTATGGATAATGCCAGCGACTTAATGACGTGGTTGAAAATCCCCGTATTGTGTTTGAACTGAACGCAGACACATCATCAGCCCAAAGTATTGGGCTGATTGGTTAGTTCAGCTCGGGTAGGTGATTGGGTTGGGTTGTGTTGCTGCGTTGCTCAGAATGGAGGTTTTGTGCTGCTCCAAAATTCATTTGCCACTCAAGATCATTGCGCGAACCTGCATATTCCAAAGCCGTTTCCTTGCTAATATGGCCTTCGCTGAAGAGGCGATACAACGCTTGGTCGAAGGTTTGCATTCCATCTGATGTACCTTTGGCAATGACTTCTTTAATCTCACTGAACTGCCCTTGGCGAATGAGTTCAGCGACATAAGGGGTATTAACCAACACTTCCGCCGCGAGGTGTAGCCCATCTTTGGTATCGGGAATCAAACGTTGTGCCACAATCCCACGCAAGTTTAATGATAAATCCATCAAAACACGGTGTTTGTTTTCACTAGGAAACAAATACAGAATGCGTTCCAAGGCTTGCGTCACATTGGTCGCGTGCAAAGTCGATAACACCAAATGTCCTGTATCAGCAAAACCCAACACCGCTTCGATGGTTTTGGTATCGCGTACCTCGCCTACCATGAGCATGTCGGGGGCTTCACGCATGGCCTCACGCATGGCGTTGGAATAGCTTAAGGTATCAAAACCCACCTCTCGTTGCCCAATAATTGATTGTCCGTGGCGAAAAGTGTATTCAATAGGGTCTTCAATCGTCAAAATATGCCCACAATGGCGTTCATTGCGGAATTGGATTAACGAAGCCATTGATGTCGATTTGCCCGAACCTGTCGAGCCAACAAACAGAATCAGCCCTTCTTTGCGCACGACCAACTCTTTCAAAACGTCAGGTAATTTCAACTCTTCGGGTGAACGAATGTCGGAACGAATATGACGAATAACCATTGAAACCTCCCCACGCTGAAAATAAAAATTCATGCGGAAACGCCCAATCCCCCGCAGGGAAAAACCTTTATTTAATTCACGGTCGGTGACAAAGTGTTCTAGCTCGTTAGCTGATAATAATTCCTCGGCTAATTGGCGAACTTTGCCTGGTTTCATAATATCGCGTGTGATAGCTCTTAGCCGCCCACGAATCTTAATGGAAGCAGGCGCACCCGTGGTTAAATACAAATCCGATGCATTCTGTTTCACCATTGCGTGTAGAAATGGCGTAATGCGTAGCTCGGCTTCAGCAGGTGGAGCAGTAATAACAGTCATCGTTTCCCATTCTCCATCGGCTCAATTGCCATATTATCCAAGCCTTTGAAAAAGTCATTGTCTTTGGCAAAACGGCTTTCCAATTTGAGTTTGAGGCGCAAGTCATTTTGTGAATCGGCATGGCGTAAACCTTCCTGCACCGTGATTTTACGCGTTTCGATTAAGTCGAATAAGGCTTGGTCGAAGGTGCGCATCCCGTGTTCGCGGGATTTGGCGGTGAGTTCTTTCATGCCAGGTACATCGCCTTTGAGGATTAAATCCGCCATCAGTGGTGTATTAATCATGACTTCCACAGCGGGTAAACGCCCTTCTTCTTTGGCTTTACGCACCAAACGTTGTGAAACCACGGCTTTGAGGTTAAGCGATAAATCCATCAGCAATTGGTTACGGCGTTCTTCAGGGAAGAAGTTAATAATGCGGTCTAAGGCTTGGTTGGAACTGTTCGCGAGCAAGGTTGATAAGCACAAATGCCCTGTTTCGGCGTAGGCAATCGCATAATCCATCGTTTCGCGGTCACGAATTTCCCCCAGTAAAATCACATCAGGTGCTTGACGTAAAGTGTTTTTCATGGCGATTTCATAGCTGGCAGTATCAATGCCTACTTCACGCTGGGTAATCAAACAGCCTTTGTGTTGGTGTACGAACTCGATAGGGTCTTCAATGGTGACAATATGCCCTTTGGAATGTTCATTGCGGTAATCAATCATTGAGGCGAGTGTCGTCGATTTCCCTGAACCCGTCGCACCAACCATGATCACCAAACCGCGTTTGGTCATAACAATATCGCGTAATACAGTCGGCAAACCCAGTGATTTCAGGTCGGGGATATGGCTGGGAATATGCCGTAATACCATGCCCGCGCAACCGCGTTGGGTAAAAGCATTCACACGAAACCGCGCTTTGCCTGGCAAGCTAATGGAGAAGTTACTTTCCATTTGTTCTTCAAATAGCTTAAGTTGACGGTCGTTCATAATCGAACGTACCAACATTCGCGCATTGCTTTCGTTTAATGGCTGGTTAGTCAGCGGCACGAGTTCACTGTCCACTTTGACCGACGGTGCGGCTTCAGCGGTAATGTAAAGGTCAGAACCACGCTTTTCCAACATGCTATGCAGGAGTTTGTGTACATAACTGACGGCGGCATCACGATCCATGCGGTTGCTCCTTAAATAGCATCAGGGTTGTCGGCTTTGCGTTTGGCTTCGTTGCGGTCAACCATGCCTTTCATGACTAATGTTTTTAGGGATTGGTCAAGGGTCTGCATACCTTCGGCTTGTCCGGTTTGCATGGTGGAGCGCATTTGGGCGATTTTATTTTCACGAATTAAGTTACGAATCGCCCGTGTACCAATCAGAATTTCATGCGCGGCAACCCGTCCGCCTCCTTTCTTTTTGAGCAAGGTTTGCGAGATAACGGCTTGTAAGGATTCGGATAACATGGAACGCACCATGTCTTTTTCCGCCGCAGGGAATACGTCAACAATACGGTCAATGGTTTTGGGCGCATTGGTGGTGTGCAATGTACCAAACACCAAATGCCCCGTTTCGGCAGCAGTTAGCGCAAGGCGAATGGTTTCTAAATCGCGCATTTCCCCCACTAGAATGGTGTCGGGGTCTTCACGCAGGGCGGAACGTAGCGCGTTTTCAAAACCACGAGTGTCGCGATGCACTTCACGTTGGTTGATCAAGCTTTTTTTGCTTTGATGCACAAATTCGATGGGGTCTTCGATGGTCAGAATATGCCCATAATCAGTATCATTTTTATAGTCGATCATCGCTGCAAGGGTGGTGGATTTCCCAGAGCCTGTCGGACCTGTGACCAGCACTAAACCGCGTGGATTATCGGCGATTTTGCGAAAAATGGATGGAGCATTGAGTTGTTCAAGCGTTAAAACCTTGCTAGGAATGGTACGAAATACCGCGCCCGCACCACGATTTTGGTTAAAGGCGTTCACACGAAACCGTGCCACACCAGGGATTTCAAAAGAAAAATCACATTCCCAATGTTCTTCATAAGTTTTACGCTGGTAGTCGTTCATAATGTCATAGACCAGCGCGTGAACTTGTTTATGGTCGAGTACAGGAAGGTTGATTTTGCGCATTTCGCCATCGACCCGAATCATCGGAGGCATCCCGCCGGATAAGTGCAAGTCGGATGCATTATTTTTCACGCCAAAGGCAAGCAGTTGGGTAATGTCCATTGTTGTTATTATCTGACTAGGGGTTTGAAATTTGTATTTACAAGGAAATTAACATAAGCCATGACGATTCGTGACAATCTCCAGACAATCGGTGAACGCATTCGTGCTGCTGAACAACGTTTTGGACGCAAAGAGGGAAGCGTTCAATTGTTGGCGGTCAGTAAAATGCATCCCGTCGCCGCTGTACAAGAAGCTCTGGCAGCAGGGCAACTGTGCTTTGGTGAAAACTATGTACAGGAAATGGTGGATAAAGCCGCCAACCTGATGACAGAAAACATCGAATGGCATTTTATTGGCCCTATTCAGTCCAATAAAACCAAGCTGATTGCGCAAACTGCCCGTTGGGTGCATTCCGTGGATAGTTTGAAAATCGCCCGACGTTTGAGCGAGCAAAAATCCCCGGATGACCCGTCATTGAACATCTGTTTACAGGTGAACATTAGCCAAGAAACGACAAAATCCGGTATCACGCCTGCGGAACTGCCCGAACTGGCTGCGCAAGTGCGGGAATTACCCGGTTTGTGTTTGCGTGGTTTGATGGCGATTCCTGCACCAGAACACCATTTCGCACGGCAGCGAGCAGTATTCGCACAAGTACGCGAGTTGCAGGAAAGCTTAATGAACCAAGGATTTGCTTTGGATACCCTCTCGATGGGGATGACCGACGATATGGATGCAGCGATTGCTGAAGGCGCGACCATCGTGCGTATCGGAACGGCGATATTCGGGTCGCGCCTCTAGCGACTTTCCCTGAGAGTGCGTGAGAGTGAGAGCAGTAATAGCGCGATTATTTGGCGTTTTGCCCCTGTAATACCGTTTGACGCAAGACGTTAAATTTCACGCTTTCTGTGTTTTGGATAATGTTGCCTGTGGCATCGTTGAGAACAGCAAATACCGTGTGTTCCCCACGTTCGACTTCATTGAGGGTGAAGTTGAGTTGTGCTCCACTGGCGACTTGTTTGCCATCTAAATACAGCGTAATACCATCACCTGTGTGTAATTCGGGTTGTAGGTTGAGCGTAATAGTCACTGCGCCATCATTAGCGCGTACCGCTTCATCTGCGGTGGGTGTGGCAATTTTGAATGTTGTGTACGCCCCAACGGTTTCTGTATCAGTATTTGCTTGTTCTGATGCACGGTTGGTGGCTGGGGTTGCTGCATTCGGTGCAGGCGCGTAGCCATCGGCAACCGTTAATGTGGGTAGTTCCACAGCTTTTGCGGCAGTCTTTTTGGGTGGGTTATCACCGTACATGACATGTCCTTGCGCATCCACCCAGCGGTAAATCTCCGCTTGTGCGGGCAGGTGTAACGCTAAGAGCAGGCACATGCCAAACAGCAAAACAGTACGCATAAGTCCTTGTGTGGGCAATGAATCTGACTTTGATTCTACCAATTCCTGCTATGCGTGCTTGTACCGTTAGACGGGCGGTACGGTTGTATGACGAGGGAATTTTTGGCGGTGAGACGACTCCAATACAGTATGTGATGTTAAGGAGTGACGATAATGCGATACCCATTATGGATAGTAGGCTGTGGCGCATTGTGCGTGTTGAGTGCGACACCTGCCGCAGCGACCGCTGACGGTCCGGATTATTACGCTGTGACTCGTGTGGCGGGAACGGATAGCTTAAATATTCGTGCCACACCTTCAATGCGTGGGCGCGTTCTGGCCCAGATTCCATTTAATGCCGTGCGTGTGCAAAATTTAGGGGAGCGGCGTGATACTTGGTGCAAAGTGAAATATGGCAACCGCAGCGGTTGGGCGGCTTGCACGCATTTGGCTGAGTCAGACGGACATCGTTATTACGCCACCCAAGGTTATAATGAATATTTGAATATTCGGAAAACTCCTAGCATTAATGCGGCGGTTGTCGGCACTGTTCCACCGCAGGAAACTGGCTTGCAAGGTACGGGTGAATGCGGTGCTACTTGGTGTCCGATTGATTATCAGGGTAAACGCGGCTGGGTAGGGCGGCGTTATTTAAGTAGCTGGAGTTTTTAAGCTGGTGCAGCGACGGCAATGGCTTCCAGCCGTTCGCCGTCGGTGACAAATAGCCACGCGGATAAAT
>CAZTUZ010000041.1:0-16895 GCA_964617055.1 uncultured Thiothrix sp. | reverse complement strand
CAGTGACGGGGGTGGAACCACCATCTTCACCGTATATCCGGGTCATACCTACTTTGCGACCCAGCAGACCGATAGCCATTTGCATACCTCTTCGAATTACTCACACCGAGCAACTTTCATTCTGATTTCTAGGAAAAACTCGGCTCGACCTAGGTCGAGCCGTAGAAAGCCGCGCATTATAACAGAAAATTTCCTGTCGTTAAGTACTTTTTTACAAATCAGTTAAGCTTGATTTGTACATCAACGCCAGCCGCTAAATCCAGCTTCATTAAAGCGTCAACAGTTTTGTCAGTCGGATCAATAATATCCATCAGACGCTTGTAAGTACGGATTTCGTATTGATCACGCGCATCCTTATTAACATGCGGTGAAATCAACACTGTATAACGCTCTGTGCGTGTTGGCAGCGGGATTGGCCCCTTTACACGCGCTCCAGTGCGCTTCGCCGTCTCGACGATCTCAGTCGCAGAGCGATCAATCAAACGATGATCGAATGCTTTCAGGCGAATACGGATTCTTTGATCTGACATGACAAATTACTCAATAATTTTCGCAACAACACCAGCACCGACAGTACGACCGCCTTCACGAATCGCAAAGCGTAAGCCTTCTTCCATCGCGATAGGGTTAATCAGCGCGATAACTAATTTTACGTTATCACCAGGCATGACCATTTCGACACCTTCTGGTAACTCACATGCGCCTGTAACGTCAGTAGTACGGAAGTAGAACTGTGGACGGTAACCTTTGAAGAATGGGGTGTGACGACCGCCTTCTTCCTTAGACAGAACGTAAACTTCTGCCTCAAATTTTGTGTGTGGTTTGATAGAACCTGGTTTGCACAGTACTTGACCGCGCTCTACGTCATCACGCTTAGTACCACGCAGCAACAAACCAACGTTGTCACCTGCCATACCTTGATCCAACAGCTTACGGAACATTTCAACGCCCGTAACCGTGGTGGATTGCGTAGCACGGATACCAACGATTTCGATGGTGTCGCCAACTTTGATGATGCCACGTTCGATACGACCAGTCACAACCGTACCACGACCAGAGATGGAGAACACGTCTTCAACTGGCATCAAGAAAGTGCCGTCGATAGCACGCTCTGGCTCTGGAATGTAAGTGTCTAATGCTTCAATCAGACGACCGATGGAAGGTTCGCCGATTTCAGATTGGTCGCCTTCCAGTGCTGCACGCGCTGAACCTTTGATGATAGGGGTATCATCACCAGGGAAGTCGTAGCTGGACAGCAGCTCACGCAATTCCATTTCAACCAATTCTAATAATTCTTCATCGTCAACCAAGTCACATTTGTTCATGTAAACGACGATGTAAGGAACGCCAACTTGACGAGACAACAGGATGTGTTCGCGTGTTTGTGGCATTGGGCCGTCAGCAGCAGAACAAACCAGAATCGCGCCGTCCATTTGCGCAGCACCCGTGATCATGTTTTTAACATAGTCAGCGTGCCCTGGGCAGTCAACGTGTGCGTAGTGACGATTGTCGGATTCGTATTCAACGTGTGCAGTGGAGATTGTGATACCACGCGCTTTTTCTTCTGGAGCTGCGTCGATTTGGTCGTAAGCTTTCGCTTCACCACCGAATTTACGCGATTGCACTACAGTCAGTGCTGCTGTTAGCGTCGTTTTGCCGTGGTCAACGTGGCCGATTGTACCTACGTTTACGTGCGGCTTCGTGCGCTCAAATTTACTTTTTGCCATCGTTACTCACCTTTCTCTTTTTTGATGATCGCCTGAGTGATTGCCGCAGGCGCTTCTGCATATCTTGCAAATTCCATACTATACGAAGCCCGACCTTGGGTTGCAGAACGCAAGTCGGTGGCATAACCGAACATTTCACCCAGTGGTACTTCTGCACGCACAACCATGCTGCCGTTTTCTTCATCCATACCCTGAACCATGCCCCGCCGACGATTTAAGTCACCGATCACATCGCCCATATAATCATCTGGAGTAGCCACTTCCACTTTCATAATTGGCTCTAACAAAGCTGGACTAGCCTGCATCACACCTGCTTTCAAAGCCATCGAGCCTGCGATCTTGAACGCTAACTCGCTTGAATCCACATCGTGATAAGAGCCATCAAAAACAGTGGCTTTGAAATCGACCAGAGGGAATCCAGCCAAAACGCCATTCGTCATTTGCTCTTGAATGCCCTTGTCCACGGCTGGAATAAATTCTCTTGGAACAACACCGCCGACAATAGCATTTTCAAATTTATAGCCTTCTGCCTCAGCAAGCGGCTCAAGGCGCAACCAAACATGACCGTACTGCCCACGACCACCTGACTGACGCACGAATTTACCTTCGACTTCCACGGTTTTGCGGATTGTCTCACGGTAAGCTACTTGTGGCGCACCAACATTGCAGCTCACTTTGAACTCGCGCAACATGCGGTCAACAATGATCTCGAGGTGTAGCTCACCCATACCTGCGATGATAGTCTGTCCAGTTTCTTCATCAGTTCGCACACGGAATGAAGGGTCTTCTTGCGCCAATTTACTCAGAGCAAGCCCCATGCGTTCTTGATCAGCCTTAGATTTGGGTTCAACAGCAACCGCAATAACAGGTTCGGGAAAATCCATCTTTTCCAAAGTAATGACATGATTCATGTCACACAAAGTGTCACCCGTTGTCACTTCTTTCAAGCCAACCGCAGCGGCAATATCCCCCGCGCGAACTTCATCAATGTCTTCGCGTGAATTGGCGTGCATTTGCACCAAACGCCCGATGCGCTCACGCTTACCCTTAACAGGATTGAAAGCCACACTCTGCGAAGTCAACACCCCCGAATAAACACGGAAGAAGGTGAGCGTTCCAACAAAAGGATCTGTGGCTATTTTGAATGCCAAGGCTGCAAACGGTTCTGCATCAGAAGCATGACGCTCGGCAAGCGTTTCATCTTTATCGTCCAAATGCCCCTTAATGGATGGCACATCCATTGGCGAAGGCATCAACTCGACGATTTTATCCAAAACTGCCTGAACACCTTTATTCTTGAAAGCTGAACCACAAGTCATGGGTACAATTTCGAGATTAATGGTGCGCTTACGCAAGCCTGCAATGATCTCCTCAGTAGATAAATCACCATCACCTAAGTATTTATCCATAAGAATTTCATCAGCTTCAGCAGCCGCTTCAAGCATTTTCTCACGCCATTCTTGGCACGATGCCACCATACTAGCCGGAATTTCAGCCGCCTCGTAAGTAACACCTTTGTCAGCGTCGTTCCACATAATGGCTTTCATGCGAATTAGGTCAACGACACCAACGAAATTTTCCTCTGCACCGATGGGCAGTTGCAAAGGCACTGGGTTTGCATTCAGCTTTGCTTTGAGCTGCTCGTAAACACGCAGAAAATTAGCACCCGAGCGATCCATCTTGTTCACAAATGCCATGCGTGGCACATGGTACTTGTTGGCTTGTCGCCAGACAGTCTCGGACTGCGGCTGCACACCACCAACGGCACACAGCACGAACACCGCACCATCTAGTACCCGCAAAGACCGTTCAACTTCGATAGTGAAATCAACGTGCCCTGGAGTATCAATGATGTTGATGCGGTGTTGTGGGAACTGATTGTCCATTCCCGACCAAAAGCAGGTAGTCGCGGCAGAGGTGATCGTAATTCCACGCTCACGCTCTTGCTCCATCCAGTCCATTGTCGCAGCACCATCATGCACTTCACCGATTTTATGAGACACACCTGTGTAAAACAGAATACGCTCAGTAGCGGTCGTTTTACCCGCATCGATGTGAGCCATGATGCCGATATTACGATATTGCTCAATGGGTGTAGTGCGTGCCACGACTTGCAGTTCCTAAATTACCAGCGGAAGTGTGCGAACGCTTTATTCGCTTCAGCCATACGGTGCACGTCTTCACGTTTTTTCACCGCAGTACCGCGCTTTTCAGCCGCATCTAACAGCTCACCAGCCAATTTACGCGCCATTGATTTTTCGCCACGCTTACGCGCTGCATCAATCAACCAACGCATGGCCAATGCATTTTGACGAGAAGGACGCACTTCAACCGGTACTTGGTAAGTAGCACCACCGACGCGACGAGATTTCACCTCTACGCTCGGACGCACGTTATCCAGTGCACCTTCCAGAACATCCAGACCATCACCGCCTTTTTTACCAGCGATTTCGTCTAATGCACCGTAAATGATCTTTTCCGCAGCAGACTTTTTACCATCTTGCATGATGGCATTCATGAATTTAGTCAGCAACTGGCTTCCAAATTTAGGATCTGGCAGCACTTCGCGCTTAGGGACTTCTCTTCTTCTTGGCATAGCTCAATTCTCGCCTATCAATTACTTCTTAGGACGCTTAGTACCGTATTTAGAACGGGCTTGTTGGCGACCTTTAACACCTTGCGTATCTAAACTACCACGCACGGTATGATAACGAACACCTGGCAGGTCTTTTACACGACCGCCGCGAATCAGTACGACTGAGTGCTCTTGCAGGTTATGGCCTTCACCACCGATATAGCTGGTAACCTCAAAACCATTGGTCAGACGCACACGCGCAACCTTACGCATCGCGGAGTTCGGCTTTTTCGGCGTAGTGGTGTACACACGAGTACATACGCCACGACGTTGTGGGCAAGCTTCCAATGCTGGTACCTTGCTTTTCTCTACTTTGCTTTGGCGCGGCTTGCGCACTAACTGGTTAACTGTCGCCATAAATCTAAAATGTCTCCTACCTGCTACGAGGAACTTGCCTGGCTTGCGATGTCCCCATAAAGACAACAGACCGAAAATCGGTCTGCTTAAGGACGCAGAATTTTAGGGACTACACCTTGACCTGTCAAGACAAGTTATGAAATAAAACGCATAAAAACACAGGGTTTGCAGTGTGTTACACAACAAGAATAAGCCGCTCTTTTCTTTTCAGGAAAGAGCGGAACTACAAACCTATATAACGCTTGGTAATAGCTTAGTCAGAATCCATATCTAACGGCTCACCGAAGCTGATACTTTCGGAAACCGATGCAGGGCGCTCATAAGCAAACTCATTGCGTTGGCTACGACGATCATCATGATACGCCAAACCCGTACCTGCCGGAATCAAGCGACCAACGATAACGTTTTCTTTCAGACCACGCAGCTCGTCACGCGCACCACGCACCGCTGCCTCTGTCAGAACGCGTGTCGTTTCTTGGAACGATGCCGCTGATACGAAGGAATCCGTTACCAACGATGCTTTGGTAATACCCATTAATAAACGCTCATAAGTAATTTTGAGCTTACCTTCGGTATTAAGGCGTTTATTTTCTTCCACCACACGCCAATAATCGGTCTGTTCACCACGCAAGAAACGACTTTCACCTGGGTCAACGATTTCCACTTTACGCATCATCTGGCGCACAATGACCTCAATGTGCTTGTCGTTGATCTTCACGCCTTGCAGACGATAAACGTCTTGGATTTCCTTAACTTGGTATTCCGCCAATGCTGTCGCACCCAATAGGCGCAGGATGTCATGCGGATTCGGCTCACCATCGGCGATAATTTCGCCACGATTAACTTTTTCACCCTCAAACACATCCAAATTACGCCATTTTGGAATCAGCTCTTCGTATTGCTCACCGTCTTCGCTGGTGATAATGACGCGCTGTTTACCTTTGGTTTCTTTACCAAACGAGATTGTGCCGGTTTTCTCTGCAAGAATTGCTCCGTCTTTTGGCTTACGCGCCTCAAACAAATCGGCAACACGCGGCAAACCACCCGTAATGTCACGGGTTTTGGAAGACGCTTGTGGCAGACGCGCGATAACCTCACCAACCTCAACGCTTGCCCCATTGGTAGAGCTAACGATTGCACCCGCTGGCAATGGATATTGCACCGGAATCTTCGTGCCTTCAAAGAATACGCTTTCGCCATTGGCATCTAATAGGCGTACTGTCGGGCGTAACTCACGGCCTTGGCTTGGACGGTTGCGCGGATCCATCACTTCAATGGAAGACAAACCCGTCATGTCGTCGATCTTGGTTTGAACAGTGACACCATCGATGAAGTCGCTAAAGTCAACACGACCTGTCACCTCGGAAATGATCGGATGGGTATGTGGATCCCATGTCGCCACTTCTTGACCAGCAGCCACTTGTGCGTACTGCTCAACGGATAAAATCGCACCGTAAGGCAGTTTGTAGCGTTCTTTATCACGACCATCGCTATCAACCACGCTCAGTTCACCCGAACGTGATACAACGACCAGTTTGCCATCTTTGTTACGCACGGTTTTGACGTTGAGTAAACGTACCTGACCAGCGGATTTAATTGCAATACTGCTTTCTGCCGCTGACCGACTGGCTGCACCACCGATATGGAAGGTACGCATGGTCAACTGTGTACCTGGCTCACCGATGGATTGCGCTGCAATAACCCCAACCGCTTCACCTTTGTTAACGATATGACCACGCGCGAGGTCACGACCATAACATTTTGCACATACACCATAACGTGTTTCGCAGGTGATCGCTGAACGCACCACGATTTCATCAATCGCCAACGAGTCAATTTGTTTCACCCATGCTTCATCCAAGAACGTTCCGGCCGGAATCAGTACTTCCTCACCTTTTTTCACGTCTTGGGCAACCACACGACCTAATACACGTTCCGCCAGAGCCTCTACTACGTCACCACCTTCGATGATCGGACGCATTAAAATACCTTGCTCTGTACCACAATCATCAACGGTTACAACCATGTCCTGAGCCACGTCGACCAAACGACGCGTCAAATAACCGGAGTTTGCCGTTTTCAATGCTGTATCCGCCAAACCTTTCCGCGCACCATGCGTCGAGATAAAGTATTGCAGGACGTTCAGACCTTCACGGAAGTTAGACGTAATCGGCGTTTCGATGATCGAGCCATCCGGTTTAGCCATCAAGCCCCGCATCCCTGCCAACTGACGAATCTGTGCCGCAGAACCCCGCGCCCCAGAATCCGCCATCATGTAGATGGAGTTGAAGGACTCTTGATAAACCGTTTTACCTTCCGCATCGACGACTTCCTGTTTACCAATTTTCTCCATCATCGCTTTGGCGACTTTTTCATTGGTACTTGCCCAGATGTCAACGACCTTATTGTAACGTTCACCCTGCGTCACCAAACCGCTGGCGAATTGGCTTTGGATTTCCAAGACAGCTTCTTCAGCTTCTGCCAACAATTCGACTTTTTTCTCTGGGATCATCATGTCATCCGCACAGAAAGAAACCCCCGCACGGGTTGCATAACGATACCCGGTGTACATCAGTTGGTCAGCAAAAATAACCGCCGCTTTCAGACCAACACGGCGATAGGCCTCATTGATCAGCTTGGAGATAGCTTTTTTCTTCAACACCACGTTGAATAATTCAAACGGCAAACCATCTGGCATGATACTCGTCAGCAAAGAACGCCCAACAGTTGTATCAATCAAACGGGTGCGCTTAATAAACTCGCCATCTTCGTCTTTGATTGTGTCTGTGATCCGTACTTTAACTTTGGCGTGTAACGAGGCATTACCTGTTTCGTAAGCACGTTGCGCTTCAGCCGGATCAGCAAACACCATGCCTTCACCTTTAGCATTCACCGCATCGCGGGTCATGTAATACAGACCCAAAACAATGTCTTGCGATGGCACAATGATCGGGTCACCATTCGCCGGAGACAAAACGTTGTTGGTTGCCATCATCAAGGTACGCGCTTCTAATTGCGCTTCCAATGACAAAGGAACGTGAACAGCCATTTGGTCACCGTCGAAGTCCGCGTTGAACGCCGAACATACTAACGGGTGTAACTGAATCGCTTTACCTTCGATCAAGGTGGGTTCAAACGCCTGAATACCCAAACGGTGCAAAGTTGGCGCACGGTTGAGCATGACCGGATGTTCACGGATCACTTCCGCGAGAATATCCCACACTTCCGCTGTTTCACGTTCAACCAGCTTTTTCGCTGCTTTAATAGTGGTGGCTAAACCACGACGTTGCAATTTACCGAAAATGAATGGTTTGAACAGTTCCAACGCCATTTTTTTCGGCAGACCGCATTGGTGCAAACGCAGTGTAGGTCCGACCACGATAACTGAACGACCAGAATAGTCAACACGTTTACCCAATAAGTTCTGACGGAAACGACCTTGTTTACCCTTAATCATGTCAGACAAGGACTTCAGCGGACGTTTGTTAGAACCCGTAATCGCACGACCACGACGACCATTATCCAACAGCGCGTCGACAGATTCTTGCAACATACGCTTTTCATTGCGCACGATAATATCCGGTGCATTCAACTCCAACAAACGCTTCAAGCGGTTGTTACGGTTGATGACACGACGGTACAAATCGTTCAGGTCAGAAGTCGCAAAACGACCTCCATCCAGCGGTACTAGTGGACGTAAATCCGGTGGCAATACAGGCAGCACCGTCATAATCATCCACTCTGGACGGTTGCCAGAATGCTTGAATGATTCCATCAATTTCAGGCGTTTGCCCAAACGCTTCAGTTTGGTCTCTGAACCTGTTTCGTTGATTTCCTCACGCATTTTACGAATTTCGTCTTCCAGATCGATAGTCCGCAGCAATTCGTAAATTGCCTCCGCACCCATACTGGCTTCAAATTCGTCACCGAATTCTTCCACGGCTTCCAAATACGCTTCGTCACTCAACAACTGGTTACGTTCCAGCGTGGTCATGCCCGGTTCGGTAACAACGAATGTCTCGAAGTACAGAATGCGTTCAATATCACGCAACGTCATGTCCAACATCAAACTAATGCGCGATGGCAAGGATTTCAAGAACCAAATATGCGCAACCGGACTTGCCAGTTCAATATGCCCCATGCGCTCACGACGCACTTTGGTTTGGGTGACTTCAACACCGCACTTTTCGCACACCACGCCACGGTGTTTCAAACGCTTGTATTTACCACACAAGCATTCGTAATCTTTGACTGGTCCGAAAATTTTGGCGCAGAACAAACCGTCACGTTCGGGCTTGAAAGTACGGTAGTTAATGGTTTCCGGCTTCTTGACTTCGCCATACGACCAAGAACGGATGACTTCAGGCGAAGCAAGACCTACCTTGATCGCGTCAAAGTCGTGGGATTCCTGTTCTTTTTTGTGAAAATTCAATAAATCTTTCATCGCTATCCAATCCCGTGATTAGTCCCGTTCCAGTTCGATGTTCAGACCCAGTGAACGGATTTCCTTCATCAAAACGTTGAAGGACTCAGGCATACTGGCCTCCATGTAATGATCACCATCCACAATGTTTTTATACATGCGGTTACGACCATTCACGTCATCCGACTTCACTGTCAACATTTCTTGCAAGGTGTAAGCTGCACCGTAAGCTTCCAGTGCCCAAACCTCCATCTCACCGAAACGTTGACCACCAAATTGCGCTTTACCGCCCAACGGCTGTTGTGTGACAAGGCTGTAAGGCCCTGTGGAGCGTGCGTGCATTTTATCATCAACCAAGTGGTTGAGTTTCAGCATGTGCATGTAACCAACAGTAACTTTACGCTCGAAGGCATCACCAGTACGGCCATCAAACAAGGTGGTTTGTCCCGTTTCTGGTAAATCTGCCAAACGCAACATGGCTTTGATTTCAGATTCGTGCGCACCATCGAAAACTTGCGTTGCCATTGGCACACCCTTGCGCAGATTAGCTGCCAGCTTGATGACTTCTTCGTCATCCAACTCCTCAATAACCTGATCTTGATCTGGATTACCGCCAGTAGCATAAACTTCGCTGATGAATTGGCGCAGCTCATCCATTCGCGCTTTTGCGTCAATCATACGCCCGATTTTTTCGCCCAAACCCTTGGCTGCCCAACCTAAGTGGGTTTCCAATACCTGACCGACGTTCATCCGCGAAGGAACGCCCAGTGGGTTCAAAACGATGTCGACGGATTGACCATTAGCGAGGTATGGCATGTCTTCAACAGGAACAATGCGTGAGACCACACCTTTGTTACCGTGACGACCCGCCATTTTGTCACCTGGCTGCATACGACGCTTGACCGCAATGTAGACTTTGACCATTTTCAGCACACCTGGTGCAAGGTCATCGCCAGCCATGAGCTTGTCACGTTGTTTTTGCAGACGCGTCTCGTAATGCTTTTTCTTCTCGTCAAGCTGTGCTGCTAATGATTCCAATTGCGTATTGACTTCTTCGTCCTGCATACGAATTGCAAACCACTCACGACGCTCTAGTGTGTCCAGATAATCATCTGTCACCAAAGTGCCGCCAACCAGACGTTTCGGACCACCTAAAGCAGGCTTACCAATGACCAACTTAGCAAAACGGTCGAAAATGTCGGCTTCGTAAATACGCAGCTCATCGCGGAGGTCTTTACGCACTTTCTTCAGGTCTTCTTCCTGAATCGCTAAAGCACGCGCATCACGCTCAACACCATCACGAGTAAACACACGCACGTCGATAACCGTCCCCGCCATACCTGTGGGTACACGCAAGGATGTATCTTTTACGTCGGAAGCTTTTTCACCGAAAATCGCACGCAACAATTTTTCTTCTGGCGTTAATTGGCTTTCACCCTTAGGTGTCACTTTACCGACCAAAATATCGTTAGGCTTAACTTCTGCACCGACGTGAATAATGCCGCATGCATCCAGCTTACCCAACAAACTTTCGCTAACATTCGGAATATCGGCGGTAATTTCTTCAGGGCCTAACTTAGTATCACGCGCTAAACACGACATTTCCTCAATATGGATCGAGGTATAACGGTCTTCGTCCACTACACGCTCGGATAACAAAATCGAGTCTTCGTAGTTGTAACCATTCCACGGCATAAAGGCGATGAACATATTCTGACCAAGTGCCAATTCACCCAAGTCAGTAGATGAACCATCCGCCAATACGTCGCCACGCGCCACGACATCACCCACGTTCACAATCGGACGTTGGTTAATACAAGTATTTTGGTTAGAACGGGTGTATTTGATCAGGTTGTAAATATCGACCCCGCCTTTTTCGTCGGCTTCATCGTCATGAACACGCACAACCACACGACCCGCATCAACCGAATCAATCACCCCACCACGACGCGCCGTTACCGCAGAACCGGAATCCTGTGCAACCGCACGTTCCATCCCCGTACCTGCCAATGGCTTATCCGCACGCAAGCAAGGTACAGCTTGACGTTGCATGTTCGAGCCCATCAAAGCACGGTTCGCGTCATCGTGCTCCAAGAATGGAATCAACGAAGCCGCCACCGAAACGATTTGCTTTGGTGAAACGTCCATGTATTGCACACGATCCGCAGGCATCAGCGTAAATTCGTTTTTGTAGCGAGAAGAAACGAACTCATCTGCCAAACGCCCATCCGCATCCAACGCCGCGCTCGCCTGTGCGATGACATAGTTAGATTCTTCAATCGCCGACAAGTAATCGATCTGCATTGTCGGCTTGCCATCAATCACTTTACGGTAAGGCGTTTCGAGGAAGCCATACGCATTGGTACGCGCATAAACCGCCAAGGAGTTAATCAAACCGATGTTTGGACCTTCCGGCGTTTCAATTGGGCAAACACGACCGTAGTGTGTGGTGTGAACGTCACGCACCTCAAAGCCTGCACGTTCACGAGTCAAACCACCCGGACCGAGTGCAGAAATACGCCGTTTGTGGGTAACTTCTGACAGCGGGTTATTCTGATCCATGAATTGAGACAATTGGCTAGAACCAAAGAACTCTTTAATGGCTGCTGAAACTGGTTTGGAATTAACCAGTTCCTGCGGCATTAAACCTTCGCTTTCTGCCATTGTCAGGCGTTCTTTGACCGCGCGTTCAACCCGTACTAAACCAACACGGAAGGCATTTTCTGCCATTTCGCCAACACTACGCACGCGACGGTTGCCGAGGTGGTCAATATCGTCCACATCATCACGCCCATCACGAATATCGATCAGTTTTTTCAGAACCGCGAGGATGTCGCCTTGATCCAACACACCCGAACCTGTCGCTTCTTCACGACCTAAGCGGCGATTGAATTTCATACGACCAACCGCTGACAAGTCATAACGGTCTTCAGTGAAGAATAAGTTACCAAATAAACCTTCTGCGGCTTCCTTGGTTGGTGGCTCGCCTGGGCGCATCATGCGATAGATTTCGATTTGCGCTTCCAACGGGCTATTGGATGTGTCAATTTTTAAAGTATTGGAAATAAATGGGCCGCGATCCAAGTCATTGGTGTACAACACTTGGAACTTTTTAATGTCGCCATCGCGCATTTTTTCCAGTAAGTTGTCGGTAATTTCATTATTCGCACTTGCCAATAACTCACCAGTAAGCGAGTCAACGACATCTTGCGCCAAGATTTTACCGAACAAATATTCTTGGGGAACAACCAGTTTATTTAAACCTGATTTTTCTAATTGGCGAATGTGTTTAGCTGTGATACGACGGCCCGTCTCAACCAACACTTTGCCATCTAACATAATGTCAAACGAAGCCAGCTCACCGCGTAAACGCTCAGGAACTAATTCCATTTCCACACTACGATCGCTGAGATGAACCGTGGTTTTATCGAAGAAATAATCCAGCATTTCTTCGTTTTGCATTCCCAATGCACGCAGCAAAATGGTCGCAGGTAATTTACGGCGACGGTCAATACGCACATAGATGGAATCTTTTGGGTCAAACTCAAAGTCCAACCATGAACCACGATAGGGAATTACCCGCGCACTGTGTAACAGTTTGCCAGCAGTGTTAGATTTACCCTTATCATGTTCAAAGAACACACCTGGGGAGCGATGCAACTGGGAAACGATAACGCGCTCAGTACCATTAATAATGAACGTACCTTTGTCGGTCATTAATGGCAGTTCACCCAAATACACATCTTGCTCTTTTATGGATTTCACGACTTTCGCGTCAGCAGGGGCATCTTTATCATAGATGACCAGACGCAATTTCACCCGCAAAGACGCTTGGTAAGTCTGCCCACGCAATTGGCATTCTTGTACATCAAACATGACCTCGCCGAGCTTGTAATCCACATATTCCAACACGGTATAGCCGTTATAGCTAACAATCGGGAATACAGAAGAAAATGCGGCATGTAACCCTGTCGCCTGACGACTAATAACAGGAGTACCTTCTTGTAAAAACTGCCGATAGGACTCCACTTGAATCGTGAGCAGGTTGGGAACTTCCAAAATCTGTGGTCGCTTCCCAAAATCTTTGCGGATTCGTTTTTTTTCGGTATAACTCAGTCCCATCGTCTTTCCTCTTTCGGAATCAGAATTTCGGCTCTATACTAAATGCCGATTCTTTAGGCAAGCTTAATAAGCGAGAAAAGGCCGACAGCACCACTGTACTGTCAGCCTGCAAGATACATAAGAACTAATCGCAGAGCAAAATAGTTCGTCCTCAATCTTACTTGAGTTCGACGGTTGCGCCTGCTTCTTCCAAGTCTTTCTTGATTTTCTCAGCATCTTCTTTGCTCGCACCTTCTTTAACAGTAGAAGGTACGCCTTCAACCATGTCTTTCGCTTCTTTCAAGCCCAGACCGGTGATGGTACGAACAACTTTGATTACGTTGATTTTGTTAGCACCGTGGCTAGTCATAACAACGTTGAACTCAGTTTGTTCTTCAACTGCTGGAGCTGCTTCAGCAGCCGCAGGGCCGGCAGCAACTGCAACAGCAGCCGTAACGCCAAACTTTTCTTCGATAGCTGAAATCAGGTCAACGATTTCAGTAACAGTCATGTTGGCAAAAGTTTCCAACAAGTCTTCTTTAGTAATAGCCATTTGTTTACTCCAAAAACCTTAAGTCAGTAATCAATCCAAGCTAATGCCAGCGGCTTCAGCTTTTTGGTCACGCAATGCAGCAAGTGTGCGTGCGAACTTGTCGAGTGGTGCGCGTAAAACAGCAGCCAAAGTAGCCAGTGCTTGATCGCGGGTCGGCAATTTCGCCAGACGTTCTAACTCAGCAGCAGGAAGCATTTTGCCGTCAATGGAGACGAACTTAACTTCCATCTTGTCGTTAGCTTTGTCTTTTTTGAACTCTTTAATCAGGCGAGCCGCAGAGCCTGGGTCTTCTTGAGAAAACGCCAAAACTAATGGACCGACCAGTCCATCTTGAACGCACTCAAAAGCAGTACCCTGAACAGCGATACGCGCCAGATTGTTCTTTACGACACGCAGATACACCCCACCTTTGCGTGCATTTTTACGCAAAGTGGTGAGTTGCTCTACAGTCAGTCCACGGTACTCAGCAGCAACCATGGAATGTGCACTTGCAGCAACTGCGGCCACTTCAGAGACGATCTCTTTTTTCTCTTGCAGTGTTAATGCCACGTTATCTACTCCTGGTTTGGCGGATAATCCACCATTTAGCGATCAAAAGCTGATAAGTTATCAGCCAATGAAGGAAACAGCGTCCCAAACCATCTTACTGACTCGGGTTACGCCATCTGCGCAGGTTCTCTACAGCCATTCAAAGTTGCAGAACCATTAAGCTCTATACAAAGCACCTGCGGTCTTTGACGACATACATCCATGTATATCTTCTTGCCTGACGGCCGTTCTCGATCCATGAGAACCGGAGAAGGAGGCAACAAAGCCTCCTAATTCTTTAGAAAGACAGCGATGTTGTATCGACTGTCAAACCTGTACCCATTGTGGTAGATACAGAAATCTTTTTGAGGTAAACACCTTTGGATGTAGACGGTTTCATTTTCACCAAGTCTGCAACCAAGGCATTGATATTACCAGCTAATTTGTCAGTATCAAATTCGACGTTACCAACAGAGCAGTGAATAATACCTGCTTTATCGGTACGGTAACGAACCTGACCTGCTTTCGCGTTACGAACTGCACCTGCAACGTCTGGTGTCACTGTGCCAACTTTAGGGTTAGGCATCAAACCGCGCGGACCGAGGATTTGACCTAATTGACCCACTACACGCATTGCATCAGGACTTGCGATAACAACGTCAAAGTCCATTTTGCCTGCTTTAATTTCAGCAGCTAAATCTTCAAAACCTACGATGTCTGCACCAGCAGCTTTGGCCGCTTCAGCATTTGCACCTTGGGTAAAGACTGCAACACGCACGGTCTTACCATTACCATTTGGCAGAACGGTAGAACCACGCACAACTTGATCAGATTTACGCGGGTCAACACCTAAGTTGATACTGACATCAATACTTTCAGTAAACTTAGCGCGTGGCAGTGATTTCAATGTTTCCAGTGCATCAGCCAATGTGTAGGATTTAGTCGCACCTAAAGCGGCACGAATTGCTTTTTGACGTTTGGTCAGCTTTGCCATCTTACACACCCTCCACTTCAAGACCCATACTACGCGCTGTACCCGCGATAGTACGCACCGCAGCTTCCATAGAAGCAGCCGTTAAGTCTGGTGTTTTGGTTTTTGCGATTTCTTCCAATTGCGCTAAAGTCACTTTGCCAACTTTATTGCTGTTTGGACGCGCACTACCTGACTGAATACCAACCGCTTTTTTCAGCAATACAGACGCTGGTGGGGTTTTCAGTATAAACGTGAAGCTTCTATCACTGTAAGCGGTGATAACAACTGGTGTTGGTAAGCCAACTTCAATACCTTGGGTTGCTGCATTAAACGCTTTGCAGAACTCCATGATATTCAGACCACGTTGACCTAATGCAGGACCAATTGGTGGACTTGGGTTTGCTTTACCAGCCGGAACTTGCAGCTTGATATAGCCAATGACTTTCTTTGCCATGATTATTTCCTAGTGTGGGTAATAACGCTTTACAGCTTCCCGTGAATCCAAATCAAGTTTTCTCGACTTGGTAAAACTCCAGCTCAACAGGCGTTGAGCGTCCAAATATCTGAACGGCAACTAACAGACGGCTTTTGTCATAATTGACTTCTTCGACAACGCCGTTGAAATCTTTGAATGGCCCATCAGTAACACGAACAATTTCACCAGCGTCGAAGAGTACTTTAGGACGTGGCTTTTCAGCCCCTTCCTCAACACGGCGCATGATATTATCAACTTCTTTTTGCGTAATCGGGGCTGGCTTGTCTGCCTTTCCACCGATAAAGCCTAGCACCTTTGGCGTTTCCTTAACCATATGCCATGTGCTGTCGTTCATTTCCATCTCGACCAATACATAACCAGGGAAAAACTTGCGTTCGCTTTTACGCTTGTGACCTTCGCGCATTTCTACCACTTCTTCAGTCGGTACTAAAACGCGACCAAAAGCTTCTTCTAGACCAAAACGCACGATTCGCTCTTCTAAAGAGCGTTTTACCTGATTCTCGAAACCAGAATAGGCTTGTACAACATACCAACGTTGCGGCATTAGGAACCTCCACCTAAGAGACTTTTAACTGCCCAGCCTAACAGCGAATCGACACCCCAAAGGAAAATAGATAGGATTAAGACAATGACCATAACCATCAGTGTGGTTTGCATGGTTTCAGCTCGCGTTGGCCACACCATTTTACGGACTTCTAAACGAGAATCCTTCATGAATGCCCACAGCCGTTTACCACTTAACGTGGTCATAGCCACGAACGTGGACAAACCAACAACGGCTAGTAATCCCAAGACGCGAAACAGTAACGATACAGGCTCGCCATGCCAGCTTTCAAAATAATAAAAGCCGGAAATACCCGCAACCAGCAGAACGACAGATGTCGCAAGCTTTATCGTATCAAACGAGGAGCTCTGTTCTTCGGTATTTACTGACATTGATTTTTACTAACCTGATAGTCGAATGGCTTTGGGAAACAGACTACACGTCAATTAAGATGTTTAAATGAAACCTAAATAAACTATATAGTTTATTACCCAAAGCCATCTAAAGATGGCAGGCCAAGAGGGAATCGAACCCCCAACCTGCGGTTTTGGAGACCGC
>CAZTUZ010000040.1:0-17161 GCA_964617055.1 uncultured Thiothrix sp. | reverse complement strand
TGTTTCAGTGCGTTGTCGCCCTGAAGAAGTTGCGCATTATACAGACCACATTCAGAGCGTCAAGCACTTTTTTGCAAAAAGTTTTAATCCGTCACAGATACTTTGGCAAACTTGCGCTTACCAACTTGGAAAATAGCGGTAGTACCTTTATTTATCAATAAACTACGGTCTTCAACCTTCACGCCATCCACTTTTACGCCACCTTGCTGAATCATACGCACCGCTTCGGATGTGCTTGCAACCAATCCCGCATTTTTCAGCAAAATCGTAATGGGTAGGTTTTCACCACCTGCGGCAACACTCAGTTCAGGAATCCCATCTGGCATTGCACCCTTTTGGAAACGTGCAATAAAGTCCTCACGCGCCCCCACAGCTGCGGCTTTGTTATGGAAACGTTCGATTAACTCTTCTGCCAATAAGAATTTTAGGTCGCGTGGATTCGTACCTTGTGCAACATCTTGCTTAAAGCGGTTAATTTCTGTCAGCGGACGGAAACTGAGCAATTCAAAGTAACGCCACATCAAATCATCTGAAATCGACATGATTTTGCCGAACATGTCGTTAGGTGTATCGGTAATGCCGATGTAGTTACCCAAGGATTTGGACATTTTGTTTACGCCATCCAAACCTTCTAACAAGGGCATGGTCATGACGATTTGTTGTTCTTGCCCGTATTGACGTTGCAATTCGCGCCCGACCAGTAAGTTGAACTTTTGGTCTGTACCGCCCAACTCGACATCGGCTTGCAGTGCTACGGAATCGTAGCCTTGTACAAGTGGATAGATAAATTCGTGAATGGCGATGGATTGCCCTGATTTGTAACGTTTGTTGAAATCGTCACGTTCCAACATTCGTGCTACGGTGTGTTTTGCGGCTAACTGAATGAGACCCGCACTACCCAATTGGCTCATCCACGTTGAGTTAAAGACGATTTCCGTTCTGTCGGGATCAAGGATTTTGAAAATTTGTTCTTGATAGGTTGCTGCATTCTGTTTAACTTGTTCGGCAGTCAATGGCGGGCGCGTTGCCGATTTACCCGTTGGATCGCCAATCATCCCCGTAAAGTCACCGATCAGGAATAAAACATGGTGTCCTGCTTCCTGAAACTGACGCATTTTGTTTATAAGTACGGTGTGACCTAAGTGAAGATCAGGTGCGGTAGGGTCGAATCCAGCTTTTACCCGTAGCGGACGGTTCTTTTTGAGTTTTTCAATAAATTCCGCTTCGACAAGAATTTCCTCTGCACCACGACCTAATTCTTGCATTGTGTCAACAATATGATCCATCCAATATGCTCCGAGATTGACAACCAGTCAGTTTTGACCTACAAAACCCGCAAGCTTACCAGCTTTGCTCATTGTCAAGCTATGCGAAATGAGGGTGTCCGTTGTATTTTAAAGAATGCCCACGCGAATTATTACAAATGTGTTACCAATAGAACAGACACTTAGCCAGTTCAGCCATAATTCAGGAGTGGCTGGCTAACCTCGCGTCGGCTTGCCTGTTGCTGCTATTTTTCAGCAGAACGATTACTCAACTTCATCATGGAGTGGAAAACTTGTCACCGTTAAAATCAGCGTCGTCTCAGCAAAAGAAAGACTGGAATGAGGCGGTGCGGCAGTATAATTTGCCAGTTAATGGGGTTGAAGTCGTCATTCCAGGGGATTTCAAACCACGCACAAGCCACAATGCACAAATATCCCCCACTCGACACGAGCAAAAACAACGTGGCAAGCCAGCCGTGTCCACGCGAATGGCAGAACCTTTGAAAGAAGCTGCATCAAAGCCTAGCATATCGCGCCATCAAGCCAGCCCATCGAACAAAACAATCTACCATAATAATAATGTGGCACATTTGCCTCATGTTGCCGACTTGCACAAGCCACAGAAACCGACAGCACAAGGGAGAAACACGAAACACCCTGTTCAGTACCTTGTGACTCGTTCATTATGGATTGTTGCGGCATTAGCTTTACTGGGTAATATCCCTGTGTATTCCATGATTCGTTCACCTGATCATGAAAAGGTGCTATCACTCGATCCGAATAATACGACACTATCCCCTGCTTATTTACTCAAAGAATTGTACTTACCCGCCGTTCCCGTGGAATCCTATTCCGGCTATGCGCTGGATATTCTGCCCGATGCACACCAAGGTAACTGGACCATGCGCACGGTAATGGAGGGTGACACGTTAGATAACCTGCTAAATACTGTCGACCTCACACGCACTGCCAAAGAAATGTTTGATAATTCAGACATTAAAGCGGAGCTGACTGATCTCGAACCCAATGCCCAAGTACTCATTCAGGTGGTAGAGGGTCGCTTGCTGCAACTGATTTACGCCAAAAGTAAAACGGAAACCTTTATTGTTTCTGCCACAGACCAAGGCTTTGTTGGCAAATGGGACGAACATCATGAGATGTTTTTCACCCGTAATTCCCAAGTTGCTTTCACAATCAAGCATTCATTACAACGCGATGGAAAAGCCGCTGGTTTATCCAAATCGGTGATTCGCCAATTATCTCAGGTATTTATTAAAGACACCGATTTCAAGAAAGTACGCGTCGGCGATACAGTGGGTGTGATCTATGAAGATTTCCAATACCAAGGGCAGAGTATCTACACAGACAAAATCTTAGCCGCCGAATACAGCACCAAAGGTACAACCTATCAGCGAGTACGTTTTACGCTTGCTGATGGCAAAACCGACTATTTCCACCCTGATGGTAACGACGCAGAATTACGGCGCATTGCTTTTGACCGCAAACCGATTGAAGGTCGGCGCATGAGTTCGGGTTTTGGAATGCGTAACCACCCTATTTTTGGGATTCTGAAAGCACATCAGGGCGTTGATTTTGCCGCACCACACGGCACACCCATTTTTGCAACCGCTGACGGTAGTGTAAAGTTTGCAGGGCAACAGGGGGGCTATGGCAATGTGATCGAACTACGCCACCAAGATGGTATTAGCACACTGTATGGCCACATGTCAGCCTTTGCCGAGGGTATGCAAGCGGGTAAAGCCATTAAACGCGGCGAAGTTATTGGTTATGTTGGCTCGACAGGTTCTTCCACAGGCAACCATGTCCACTACGAATATCACATTAATGGCGAACCACAAGACCCCGCCACAGTGGAATTACCCGAAGTGGGCATTATGAGTGCTCAGGAAGCTGACGAGTTCAAACAATACGCTTCGATAATGCTCGAACAACTCACTGATTTGCGTAAACTGGCAGCATTACCCAAACCCAACCAAAAACCCATTGGTGGTTGAGCAAGAAACGATAATGCGTGGTTCGGTCTATACTTCTTATTAGATTCGGGGGAGTTTTAAACAGTGATCACACCATGACAATATCACCTCACGCATTACCAGCTTTATTGGCAGGACCTATTCTGCGGCGGGTCACACACGACAATGTGTATGTGTGGTTGGCACACAGCGAACCACTTACTTTAGCATTGCAAGTATTGACCACTACCCAACAACAAGTTAGTTGCACCGCACCTCCCATCACAGCACAAACCCCACTGGAAGATCGCCCTACAGTTAGCTGGCAGTTAGGTAAACAATTGTGGGTGAGCTTATTAAATGCCAAGCCACAAGCCTCATCATTCCCATTAGACACCCTACTTTGTTATCAAATTCTTAACCTAAATACACACGCCACGCTCGACTTAAGCGATGTGTGTTTACAAGGGGCAAGCCACCCTACTTTTTACATCCCCAGCAAACTGGGTTTGTTAGCCTATGGTTCGTGCCGTAAGGCACACGGATTATCCTTTGATGACAATGGTAACGTGCAAGACCAAGATTCCTTAGCACTATTAGCTGACCTATTGGAAACACACGCTCAGACACTTACCGAGCGTCCTGCCATGTTGTTTTTGGTGGGGGATCAAATCTACGCGGATGATGTACACACGCAACTCATGGCATTTGTACAAGAACTCGCCGTCAAACTCATGGGAAGGAGCATTCCATTACCCCAAGCGGGTGGCGTATGCCACATTACGGATGAACACCGTACACAAATCAAACAGGATTGTTGTTTTAGCTCAAGCTCAACCAATGGTCATGTTCTCAGCTTTGGCGAATATGCCGCATTGTATTTGGTTATGCTTGGTAATCGCGTGGCTTTCCACTCCCCACTCAATCATGACGATAATGCGTTAGGAACAGTCTTTAATAGCAACCTAACCGCCCAGTTTGAGGCGCGTAGCTTGCACCATTTTGCCGCCTGCCAAGCTAAGGTACGCAAAGTATTTGCTAATGTGCCAACTTATTTGCATTTTGATGACCACGACATTACTGATGATTGGAATTTATGCCGTAGTTGGTACGATCAGGTCAGTAGCTCTGTCGATGGCAAGCGTGTGATTGCCAATGGTTTAGCCGCGTATTGGGCATTTCAAGCATGGGGCAACCACCCTTCTGCATTTTCCGAACGGTTTATGCGTACCATTCAACGCCACTTACAAGCCCCCGCGAACCAAGCACGAGCGCAACAATTCGACTTTTCCATGTGGAAACTACGCCGTTGGGGATTTGTCCTTCCCACTACACCGCCGATTTTCGTTTTAGATTCACGCACGCAACGCGATTTCGGCAAAAATAATGAACCGCCGCAACTGATGGATCGTTACGCGCTGGATTGGTTACGAGGCGAATGGATGGACATTGCTAACAAACAGCAAACCCCCATCTTCATTACGGGAACACCCGTTTTCGGGTTTTCAGCTATCGAATGGTTGCAATACAGCCTGTACAATATCGGGCGTTTTTTCGGCAATTTAATTCCCGCATTCCGTGCCAGTGCGCTGGACATGGAAAGTTGGATTGGCAATCGGCGCGGTTTCGCGTTTTTCATGGACACGCTATTGGTACGAATGGGGCTGAAACGTGCCACGTTTTTGGCGGGTGATGTGCATTATTCTTTCGTCAACCGCGCAGTTTACACCCTGTATCGCCGCAAAACCCGCGAAACACCACTGCATTTACATTGCCTACAACTGACCAGCAGTGCCTTGCGCAATACACCTAAGGGCTGGCGTTGGTTGGAAACTTTTCTGGCAAATTGGGCGGTCAAAACGCGCAGCGACCCCAGCTCCCCCGAAACATTACCTTGGTGGGAACGCCTATTTCTGTGGCGACTCTTTCGGCGTAATCATTGGCACATCAAAGTATCAGGCATTGCAGGCGAAGAACAACAACGCCAAGCGTACCCGTGGTGGCGGCATTTATTAGTGTGGCGACGCTTATACATCACTCGCTGGAAAATCACCTTACGCGATGACCTTAACTGGATCACTAACCGCCCTAATATTGCATTGGTGTATTTTCAACACGGTGAAGTCAGTAAACAGGTATTACTTTCTGGCAACAATGGTGATAATGGCTTGGTTTACCACATTCACAAGGAACAACAACCTTGATTCCTGCACGTTTGAACATCATTGGTTGCGGCAAAGTCGGCAAAACCTTGGGCTATTTGTGGCAACAGAACGGTATTTTCCAAATCGGCGGGGTGGTAAACCGCAGCTTGGCTAGTTCACAAGCGGCGGTAGATTTTATCCAAGCGGGACAAGCCATCACCCAAATACAAAATTTACCCCCTGCTGATGTCTTTTTATTGGGTTGTTCTGATCATCACTTAGCCGCTTGCTGTGCGGCGTTAGCACAAAGCGGAGTGTTAAAAACGGGGAATTGCGTCTTGCATTGCAGTGGCGCAGTCAGTTCCAGCATTTTACAACCCGCCAAAGACCAAGGCGCGTTGATTGCCAGCATTCACCCGATTAAAAGCTTTGCTGACCCTGCGCAAGCGGTGCACCAATTCGCGGGCACGTTCTGTGGCATGGAAGGCGACGCAGAGGCATTGCACCGACTTGAACCGTGTTTTAGCGCATTAGGGGCAACAACTTTTGAAATTGACGCGGCGAACAAAACGCTGTACCACGCCGCCAGTGTAATAGCCTGTAACTATTTGGTGGCATTGCAAGAAATCAGTCTGCAAACCTTTGCGCAAGCGGGAGTGGAACGGGAACTAGCCCGACAAATTCTCGAACCTATTGTCCACGGTACGGTGAATAACTTGTTTCGCTTAGGTACAGCTAATGCGCTAACCGGACCGATTGCACGCGGTGATTCTGCCGTGGTGGAACGCCAATTGAGCGCGTTACAAACGTGGCAACCCGATTTTGCCGAAGTGTATCGCTTACTCGGCAAAACCGCCGTGGCATTATCTGCACAGCAAGGCAATGCAACGGCTGCCGATTTAACGACCTTACGCGAAGTTTTGACTTAAGCGTGAATCGGGGTTTTGGCTTTTTCCCCTGCAATTTCGCGCACCAATTTTGGTACGAGAAAACCCGCTAACCGTTCGCGCACAGCGGCTAATAAGGCAACGGCTTCAACATCCGGCACGTCAAAATGTGCCGCTCCTGCGACCTTATCCAGTACATGCAAGTAATACGGCAACACTCGCGCCGCAAATAGGCTTTCACTCAAATCCACTTGCGCGGCGACAGAATCATTAACCCCGCGCAATAACACCGCTTGATTCAACAAGGTAACGCCAGCCTGATGTAATGCAGCTAAAGCGTGTTGCACATCTTCGGCAGCGAGTTCTTGTGCATGATTGGCGTGAACCACCATCACCATTTGCTGCGGTTGTGTAGTCATTAATTGCAGGAAACCGTCATCAATACGCGATGGCAACACAATCGGTAAACGTGAATGAAATCGCACGCGCTGAATGTGGGGGATGGCGCGTAATTGCAGGAATAAACTGTTCAAACGTTCATCTGACAAGGTTAGAGGATCGCCGCCGCTTAAAATCACTTCACGCACATCGGGATTTGAGCGCAAATACTGCACCACGCTTTCCCACTCACCTTTGACCGGATTAGAATCACTATAAGGAAAATGCCGCCGGAAACAATAACGGCAATGCACCGCACACGCCCCCGTCGTTACCAATAACACCCGTCCGTGGTATTTGTGCAGTACGCCATCCGCAACCACTGCGTATTGATCGCCGACCGGATCGTATTGATAACCCTCAGCCAATTGCAGCTCGTCATCAACAGGCAATACCTGACGCAATAACGGGTCGTGCCAATCGCCGTGCCGCATTCGCGCCACATAACTGTGCGGAGCAAGCAAACGAAACGCCTGTGCTGCTGCCACACTGATGCCATCCCCCGTTAAACCAAGGGTTTGCATTAATTCCAACGGATCACGAATCGCACGCGCTAATTCACGCTGCCACTGGGGAACTACTGCCATTTATCCCACAATCAAGAACTTGTCCATAAGGGCGGGCATTATGCGGGAGGCAATACTTTTTGTCACTGACAACGGCTTGAAAGCAAGGCATTGCATACTAGGCATGATTTTTCCCTCGGATTCCGGTTATCATAGCGGGCTATTTTGAGTTCAGATATTTTGGAGACGGATAATGGCGACCTATGGTGCAAATGATTTACGCGTTGGTGTAAAAATTATTCTCAACGGCGACCCTTACGTTATCGTTGAAAGTGATTTCGTTAAACCAGGCAAAGGACAAGCTTTTACACGCGCACGGGTACGCAACCTCAAAACTGGGCGCACCATTGAGCAAACCTTCAAATCCACCGAAACAGCGGAAGGTGCGGACGTAGAAGACCGCGACATGGAATACCTCTACACCGACGGTTCGGCGTGGACATTCATGAACAGCAGTTCCTTTGAACAGCTCGAAGCCAACGAATCCGCGATGGGTGATGCAGTTAAATGGTTGAAAGGAAATGAAAAATGCATCGTCACTTTGTGGAACGGTGTGCCATTGCAAGTGACTCCACCGAACTTCGCTGAATTAAAAATCACCCAAACTGACCCAGGCGTGCGCGGTGACACCGCAACAGGCGGTACAAAACCAGCCACACTGGAAACAGGTGCAGTGGTGAAAGTACCGTTGTACATGGAAGAAGGCGAAATCCTCAAAATCGACACCCGTACTGGCGAATACGTTTCCCGCGTTAAAGCGTGAATCTAACCGCTTTGCAACAACGCGCAATCCTGAACCAGCAGGTGCGCGTTTTTTTTGCCGAGCGCAATGTGTTGGAAGTCGAAACCCCCGCACTATCACAAGCGGGAAATACCGACCCATTTATCGACAGTTTCAATGTCAATACCGCACATGGCTTACGCTGGTTACACACATCACCCGAATACCCGATGAAACGTTTATTGGTAGCGGGTTCGGGCGATATTTATCAACTGTGTAAAGTCTGGCGACGCGATGAATGCGGGCGACGACACAACCCTGAATTTACCATGCTGGAATGGTATCGCGTTGGCTTTACCTATCAACAATTAATGCAGGAAGTCGCCGAGTTATTGCACACGCTTATTCCACATTTGCAAAAACCAGCACGTTTTATCACTTATCGGGATGCTTTCCTTGAAAGTGTGCAGCTTGATCCCCATGTTGCTTCCACAGAAGATTTGGCGGCTTGTGCAATCACGCATGGTATTAACATCAATAGTGAAATGTCTGCGCAAGCATGGCGAGATTTGCTACTAACACATTGTGTGGAAGCAGCCTTCCCCGACGACCAACTAACCTTTCTATACCATTACCCTGCGGCGCAATGTGCATTAGCGAAAGTGATTAATGACAATGGTCATGACGTTGCCAAGCGTTTTGAGGTTTACTTAGGCGCGTTAGAATTGGGCAATGGCTATCAAGAACAAACCGATGCGGTGGCGAATCGGCAAATCTTGGAGCAAGATGCCCAACAACGGGGGCACGATGTCCTCGTCGATGAAAGGTTTTTAGATGCTCTGGCGCAAGGGCTGCCAGACTGTGCGGGCGTTGCTGTGGGAATTGATCGGGTTTTAATGTGTCGCCTACAACTAGGCGATATTAAACAGGTTATCAGTTTTCCGTGGGAGGTGGCATAATAGCCGCCGCAACGTAATGCCATATATTGATTCAAGGAGAGTAGGACGTGAGTTTTTTCATTTCAGATGCTTATGCAGAAGGTGCAGCAGCACCCGCTGGCGGTGGTTTAGAAACCCTGTTAATGATGGGCGTGTTCTTTGCCATTATGTACTTCATGATCATTCGCCCGCAGCAAAAACGTGCGAAAGAACACAAACAAATGCTCGAAGCCTTGAGTAAAGGTGATGAAGTCGTCACAGGTGGTGGTGTCCTAGGCAAAGTTGCCAACATTAGCGACAACTTTGTAGACCTGACCATTGCGGACAACGTCAATATCAAAGTTCAAAAACAATCCATCGCCGCCGTCATGCCCAAAGGCACGATAAAAGGCGCGTAAGCAGGCGTGCGGATAGATTGAGGCTAGTCTGTCCGCGCCCCCACCCCAACGGAATCCATAACAATGAATCGTTACCCACTTTGGAAATACATCCTCATCACGATCACCCTACTGGTGGGGGTTATTTATGCTCTTCCTAACTTCTTCCAGTCCGAACCAGCGGTACAGTTAAGCTCGAAAGCGGATCAGCCGATTGACCCAGCCGCGATGCAGCGTTTTGAACAAGCTCTGCAAGCACAGGGTTTAACCATTAAAGCCAGCGAAAACAACGGACAACAAGCACTGTTCCGCTTTGCAGATACTGACACCCAGTTAAAAGCATCCGAAGCACTGAAAGCCGCCGTCGGCGATCAGTACGTTGTGGCATTGAATCTGGCTAACTCCACACCCGGTTGGTTACGCGCTCTACACGCCAACCCAATGTATTTGGGTTTGGACTTACGCGGCGGTGTTCATTTCTTAATGGAAGTGGATATGAAAGCGGCTGTTGACAAGGCTTTTGACCGTTATGAAGATGAATTTCGTGACGTACTGCGTGAAAAAGATGTCAAATACCAAAGCATTGCGCGTGAAGGTGATGCGTTAATCGCCAAATTCGATGATGCTGCTACCCGTGAAACCGCAGAAAATGCGTTGCGCAAAGAATACAACGATACCTTACAGTTCGATACACCCGCTGGAACGAACGACTTGCGCATGACCATTTCTCCAATCGCCTTACAGAACATTCAAAAATTCGCCGTGCAACAAAACATTACCACCTTGCGTAAACGCGTGAACGAGCTGGGTGTTACCGAACCTGTAATCCAACAACAAGGCGCGAATCGTATTGTGGTGCAGTTGGCTGGCGTACAAGACACTGCCCGCGCGAAAGAAATCTTAGGTGCAACCGCAACCTTAGAATTTCGCTTGGTCGACGACGAAAACGACCCTGTTCAAGCACAACAAAGCGGACGCGCCCCGATTGGCTCGCAAATCTACAAAGAGCGCGATGGCAGCCCTGTACTGTTAAAACGCAAAGTAATGCTGACAGGGGATTACATCACCGACGCATCGTCTGGTTTTGACCAAAATAACCAACCCGCCGTACACATTACCCTTGATGGTAAAGGCGCGAGCCGTTTTGCCAAAGTCACAGGCGAAAACGTGCAAAAACTCATGGCCGTTGTATTTATTGAAACCAAAATCGAAACCAAAGATGTCAACGGCAAGCAGGAAAAAACCAGCACCACGACGCAAGAAGTCATTAATGTGGCGCGGATTCAAGAGGAGTTGAGCAAACGCTTCCAGATCACAGGGTTGGATTCCACCAAAGAAGCGCGTGACCTAGCTCTCTTGCTGCGAGCAGGCGCATTGGCTGCCCCGCTTTACATTGTCGAAGAACGTACCGTCGGCCCTAGCATGGGTGCAGAAAACATTTCCAAAGGTTTCCATTCCAACATTTGGGGCTTTGTGACAGTTGTCCTGTTCATGATGGTTTATTACCGCATTTTTGGAATGATCTCCAGTGTGGCTTTGGCGGTGAATGGCTTCTTATTGTTTGCCTTATTGTCAATGTTACAAGCCACGTTGACCTTACCAGGTTTGGCGGGTATCGCGCTGACGCTGGGTATGGCGATTGATGCCAACGTTTTGATTAATGAGCGGATTCGTGAGGAATTGCGTGCAGGTGTTCCTGCCCAACAAGCCATTTACGCGGGTTATCAACATGCGTGGGGTACGATTCTTGACTCCAACTTAACCACCTTGATTGCAGGTATTGCCTTGTTCTCCTTGGGTTCAGGCCCGATCAAAGGCTTTGCGGTGGTACTGTGTTTGGGGATTTTGACCTCCATGTTTAGTGCCGTCACCGTGTCACGCGCTATGGTGAATCTCGTGTACGGTTCTAAACCACGTCTACAAACAGTATCCATCTAAACGGGGGCAATACGATGTTAGAATTTTTTCACTTCAAAAAAGCCATCCCGTTCATGCGGTATGGCAAAATCACCACCACGATTTCTTTAGCCACGTTTTTATTTTCAGTGCTCGCACTGATGTTTAATGGCTTGAATCTTGGGGTCGACTTTACGGGCGGTACAGTGATGGAAGTGCGTTACGCACAAGCCGCTCCGTTAGACCATATCCGTGAGAGTGTCAAAAATAGCGGGTTTAACGAGGTTTCTGTGCAGAACTTTGGTTCAACGCAGGATGTGTTGATCCGAGTACCCATCAAGGAAGGCGTTTCCAGTGCGCAAATCAGTGAGCAAATCCTCACCGTTTTGAAAAAAGACGCGCCAGACGTTGCGTTGAGTAAAGTGGATTTCGTCGGCGGACAAGTCGGGCAAGAACTGTTTGAAAATGGCGGTTTAGCCTTATTGCTCGTCGCCGCAGGGATCATTATTTATTTAGCCTTCCGCTTTGAATGGCGGTTTGCCGTTTCTGCCGCGATTGCTAACTTACACGACGTGGTAATCATTTTGGGTTTATTTGCGTTTTTCCAATGGCAATTTGACCTCACGGTATTGGCGGGCGTATTGGCGATTTTGGGTTATTCAGTGAATGAATCTGTGGTGGTATTTGACCGGATTCGGGAAAATATTCGTTCCATGCGTGAAGAATCCATCCCCGAAATCATTGATAGCGCAATCACCACCACCATGTCGCGCACCATTATTACGCACTTATCCACCCAAATCATGGTGACATCCATGTTATGGTTTGGCGGCGAAGCCTTACACAACTTCGCTTTAGCCCTGACCATTGGGATTATGTTCGGTATTTACTCATCCGTACTGGTGGCTTCCCCGCTGTTGCTACTGTTTGGTTTGAAACGTGAACACATGATCCCCAAAGAAGAGGAAAAAATCGAAGGCATGAACGCCGACGGTTCTGTCGTTTAAACTGCTCTTCGGAGGCTGTCTCACAATGGCAGCCTCTTTTCCCGTGTTCTCTCACTTTACTCCCCACCTGAAAAACCCACCATTGTGGGTAAATAAGTCTTTCCGCCACAACTTCGTGTACAGTCGTTAAATCCTACTAAAACAATCGGAATAAAACTCAGTGGAGGTTGTGTCATGGAAACCATTGGTACGAGTTGGATGTGGCTGGGGTTTTTCGCCCTTGTCATTGCCATGTTACTCATGGATTTGTTCTTACTCGGTGGACGCAAAGCACACCGCGTCTCGCTCAAAGAAGCAGCCGCATGGTCAGCGTTTTGGGTCGCATTAGCGTTATTATTCAATGCTGCCTTATGGTGGTATCTCAGCAATACCATTGGGTCAGAACAAGCCAATACCAAAGCAATGGAATTTCTCACTGGCTATTTAGTGGAAAAATCGCTTGCGGTTGATAACGTTTTCGTGTGGCTGATGCTGTTTAGTTATTTTGCTGTTCCATTGGAATACCAGCGGCGAGTTCTGTTGTATGGGGTCTTGGGTGCGCTGATTATGCGTACAATTATGATTGTGCTCGGCGCGTGGTTATTGGCACAGTTCCACTGGATTTTGTATGTATTCGGCGGCTTTTTGGTGTTTACGGGAATTAAAATGTTCTTTGCCAGCGAACACACACCCGATCTAGAACAAAACGCGCTAGTACGTTGGTTACGCCAACACTTACGCATGACCCCAACGTTACAGGGTGAACATTTTTTCACCGTTCAAAATGGCATTCGTTATACCACGCCTTTACTACTGGTGCTGATTTTGGTGGAAATCACTGACATTATCTTTGCGGTAGACTCCATCCCAGCGATTTTTGCCATTACCACTGACCCATTTATCGTACTGACTTCAAACATTTTCGCCATCATGGGCTTGCGAGCGATGTATTTCCTGCTGGCGGATTTTGCCAGCCGCTTTGCTTTACTGAAATACGGTTTGGCATTGGTGCTAGTATTCATCGGCAGCAAAATGCTCCTGCTGGATATTTATAAAATCCCTACCACTTGGTCATTGGCCGTGGTTGCCAGTTTGATTGGCGTTTCGGTTATCCTCAGTTTGTATCACACACGTCAACGCAGCACGATAAACTAATCGTTAGCAAACCACAGGAACGTTTATGGATACCAGCATTATTCAAGCCGAAACATTAAAAGCAAACTTGCCGAATACCGATTGATTAGTATTCGGCGATACGAGTTACGGTACACAAATTTACGCGCAAGGACATATCCAAGCGCGTTCCATGTGCAGATCACGGCTTCTCCAACTCAATGTGGACAGCATCTCCTGCCAAACCTGCTAAAACTTGATCTTTGTGGGAGTTCGAGTAGAGCGCATTCTTTATGATGGGTGTTGCATTGCAGCACCGCCTTGCGCCCTCCTTTCTCTGCTTCAGGAGCATCGTTATGCACAAGATCATGACCGAACTGCATCAAGATCACATCAATCTCGCCCGATTACTCAGTTTATTAGATGAGCAAGTCGCGATTCTCGCGGCGGGTGATGATGCCGACTTATTCCTGATTAACGACGTAGCAGACTACATTCGCCGTTATTCGGATCAAATTCATCACCCAAAAGAAGACGAGGTGTATAAAGTTTTCCGTACTTGTTCCGATACCGCCAGCGATTTAGTGGAAACACTGTTGGTTGAACACCAAAGCTTACCCAATGCCACGTTGGAATTTCAAAAGTTATTGGATGGTGTGATTAATGGTGATGCGATTATTAGTCGCCAAGAACTGCAAGATCAAATCGCGCAATTCATTGCACTGGAAAAGGCTCACATTAATACCGAAGAAGCGGGTTTATTCCCCTTAATTAATAGTACGTTACAAGCGGATCAGTGGGCGCAAGTAGAAAGCGATATGCTCGAACACACCGACCCACTGTTTGGCGCACAGGTACTCGACCGCTATAAAGCGTTGTATCAATTACTGAATACCTAATCACTAACGCTCTAACCGCTCAAACGTGCCATAATACTTCCTCGTTATGCCAAAAGAACGAGGAAGCTTATGCCGCGATCTTTATTGATGTTGATCATACTCGCGGGCAATTTAGTATGGTCAACTTTCAGTTATGCTGAGAACTCAACTGCCACACCAGCGTTAGCTTTAACGCGGGCGGTAATGTTAAGCAATAATTGCTTGACCTGTCACACGGGTAAAACACCTGATTTATCAAACTTAAATACTCTGAAAAAGGCATCACTTGCCGTATTATTACTGAACTTTAAACAAGGGCAAACACCTGCAACCCTGATGGGGCGTTTAGCAAAAGGCTATAGCGATGAGGATTTACGTTTGATTGCTGATTTTCTAGGGCAATAATCGGGATAACTGGGCATGGTAAACAGACGACAATTTCTCAAACATACCCTTGGTATCAGCACATTGGGCGTGAGCGGTTTCCCGTATCTCAGTTTTGGGGCAACGGCAAAAGTGGTGGTCATCGGTGGTGGAAGCGGTGGTGTTATTGCTGCGCGTTATTTGCGCCGATTCGACCCTTCCCTAGCCATTACCTTGGTGGAACGCAATCCGCAATACATTACTTGTTACGGCAGTAATGAAGTCATCACGGGCAAACGGGAACTCAGCGACATCACCTTTGGCTACGATGCGCTGCGCCAACAAGGTATTCAGGTAGTGGTGGATAACGTCAAAGACATTGACTTCAACCAGCGTGTGGTCAAAACCCACAATGGCGAATTGCCTTACGACAAATTAGTGGTTGCACCAGGTAACGAGATTAAGTGGGACGCGCTAGCAGGTTATAACGAAACTGTTGCAGCAGACATTCCCCATGCGTGGAAAGCGGGGGAACAAACTCATATTTTGCGCCGCCAATTAGCCGACATGAAAGATGGCGGGTTGGTAGTCATTTCCGCGCCAGCGAATCCGTTTCGTTGTCCGCCTGGACCTTATGAACGCGCCAGTTTGATTGCGCAATATTTGCAACGCCATAAACCTAAATCCAAAGTATTGATTTTGGATGCTAAATCCAGCTTCTCTAAACAAGCTTTATTCATACAGGGCTGGGAAAAGTTATACGGTTACGGCACGGCTAACAGCCTGATCGAGTGGCGTGGGCAACAAGACCAAGGCACAGTCATTAAAGTCGATGCCTCCAGCAAAACTGTTACCACAGAAATGGATGACACCATCAAAGCCGATGTATTGAACATCATCCCACCACAAACGGCGGGGAAACTCGCGCTCGATACGGGTTTAGCGAATGCGTCGGGTTGGTGTCCGGTGGATAATAATACAATGGCATCGCTGCAACAGCCGCATGTGTATGTGATTGGCGACGCGGCAATTGCCGGAGCAATGCCCAAATCCGCACACGCTGCCAATTCACAAGCCAAAGTCTGCGCCGCCGCCATTGTCGCCAGCTTGCAGAACATCCCCCTACCCGAAGCGTCCTACGTCAATACCTGTTACAGCTTAATTGGCGACGATTACGGGATTTCCATTGCTGGCGTATTCACCGTCGGGAAAAATGACGAAGGTAAAAATGCTATTATCGCCGTCCAAGACGCAGGCGGCGTTTCCCCGAAAACGGCAGATGCCACTTTTCGCCAGCAGGAAGCGCGTTATGCTCACGCATGGTATCGCAATATCACACAAGAAATGTTCGGGTAAATTTAAACAACAATGAATGTAGATCAAACAATCGTAGTCAGTGAATTAGAACGTATTTTACATAGTCGTTGTTTTCGCTCACGCAAAACATTATGTCAGTTAATGGAATATTTAACCCAACAATATTTAATTGGCAATACTGAGCAATTATCGCAATATAATATTGCTGTCAACGGGTTAAGTAAATCCACTGACTTTGATGCGACAATTGACCCCATTGTACGCATTCAAATAGGTCGCTTACGCCATCAATTAAAAGACTACTACGCAACAGAAGGGCGATTTAACCCTGTTCGTATTAGCTTGCCTAGCCGCAGCTATCAACTTATCATTACTCCTGTAGAAACATCCCCATTAACACCCAGCAACCCAAACAACATTCCAATCGCATTGGAAGCCAACCCGATTTTGAGTTTATCACAAGGCCCTAACATTGTTTGCATTCCGCGTAATTTCGCCATTGATAATGAAAAAAATTGGCTATTTATTTGCAGTATTACACGAGACTATGTAATCGCCCTCAGTCATTTTATTCATTGTCAAACCATTTTTGCTGAAGAACAACCGTGGCAACAGCGTGATTATGCTCCCTCAAACTGGTTGCAATACCAAGCTGATTTTGCACTGTTTTTTGACCTTTACAAACCTCAACAACAATATAAGCTAAAATGCACGCTGGTAAGTCGTGTAAACCAACAGATTATTTGGGCACACAAATTCACTGTCGGCAAACAATATCCATCAATTGCCACCATTCAAATGATCTTTAAACGTATTGCGCACGATACGGTTAGCCTTGAAAAGGGTTTGGCACAAGATTTTTGGGTTAGGCAATTATTGGATTCTGGTAAACCCATTGCCTCCCATTGCCAAATAGTCGTCGATACACGCCAATATTCTTAGAATATATCACAGCAAAATTTTGCCAAAGCAGTGAAAAACGCTGAGCGAAGACTAGCCGATTATCCGCATGATACCATTGCTTTAATCTCCTTTGCCGACTTTTGCCGGAGTGAATACCTACTCAAATTTAACGAAATACAAAACTACTATCAACGGACATCTGACATTTCCGAACTTTTATTACAGATTGCGCCACAAAATCCTTATTCACATTTTTTCTATGCCTTAGCTTGCTTATTCCAAGATAGGTTTGATGACAGTGAAAAATACATCCAAAATGCTTACAATATTAATAATGTAGACTCACATCTAAACAACCTGATTGGTCTACTGTATATTGGTTTAGGACAATGGGAA
>CAZTUZ010000039.1:0-17185 GCA_964617055.1 uncultured Thiothrix sp. | reverse complement strand
CATAAGTTTCATTCAGTGCGGTCACAATGTTCGCTAGGGTCGGGCGGGCTTTGAGGTTAAATGTTCCCGTTTCAAACAAAGTGTCAGGGGACACTTTTTCCAGATGATGGTGGGCAAGGGTGAGTTGCGGTAAATCCAATTTCGCCGCGTAATCGCCTAGTGGGTTAATGTTCGCTGCAAAATGCCCTAAATAGCGATAAGCATTGATTAAGCGTGAAACATTTAATTGTTGTGTGCGATTTTCGATGGAAGCAGCATCATTACCCACACCAGCATTGAGCGCGGGTGCGGTTTCCATTGCTTGGAAATATTGCTGCCATTCCGCTGTGACACTCGCGGGGTTGGCAACGTATTGGTTATAGATTTGTTCCAGAAAGATGGCGTGTTCACCATCGAGAAAAGATTCATCCAAGGATGAGACCATACCCTGATTTCGACTCATTCTGCTCATTCTCCAACTGGCGGGATGCTTTGCCCGTCTTCACTTGCGATACGCCCCGATACACGGCGGGGGTGTTCTGTTCAGTTTTTATGGTGAGAAACTAACGCCGAGCATTATAGCCTGGCGTTTCGGGGATGGTAATGGAGGAAATACACGGGGCATCCCCCAGCGCTATGTAACGCTGGAGGATGTTGTAAAAAACAGCGTTACGGCAATGACCACACTTGATTACCATCGACTGGCTGGTTATTGCCATCAAAGCCTTCACCCTTGCAATAACCAGCAGGACTGCTGATGAAATACCAGCGTGGTATGGCGGCATAACCGAAACTTGCGACTTGGTTCGCCGCTTTTGTGGAATAGCTCATGCCCCACATACTGAGGTAATCGCGATAATCCAAACCTGTCGCTTTTGAAACCGCAATCAACATCCAGTCATTATTACTGATGCTATCGGCTTCGGCTTTGGTATAGCTGGAAAAGCCCAAACTGGTTTTTTTCGCATCCCACGTCGTGCTATTGCTGCGTGAACGGTTAAACTCACGCTCTAAAATGTGCAACCGCGCCAACAAATGCCAGCCGTTCAGCAATTTACCCTGCTTTTGTGCAGCCATCATCATTTGAATCGTCATGCTTACTTGATGTGACCAGTCAGATTTTGCCCACAAATTCGTTTGCAAATAACTGCTCGGATTGCTTTGTTTTACACTGGCTTGCAGCAAATTAAACACGTCTTTAAATGGCAAGGTTTGGCAATCAGGATCACCACCCGTATCTTGGAAGTAATGCGATTTGGTGTAATACGAATAAGGGTTGGTAGAAGCATGACCTTCCCAGCCACTAAAGCGGAAACGACTACTTTCCAAACCGTGCCCTAATTCGTGAATATCACCGTGCCCAATCGGGCTAAATGCCCAATACGCATCATAAGGATTCCCCGAACAGCCATAACCACAGGTGGCTTGATCAGCATTCATGTGTTTTACAATGTCCAGATTATCAATGGTAAAGCCATTATCATCGGCAAAACTTTTAATCTCCGGCACTACATCAATGTTTGGCCCTTTAAAACCTGCCAAGACATGCGGAAAGTTATAGGTATAACGCATGGTGGCAGCAGCAAACCCTTCTAGGGTACTACCCCAACGCGTATCACTAATGGACTCACGCATTTTGTCCAAGGTGGAATGGATTTCAAACGCAGGTGTGGAGAATTCCGCCCAATCGTATTCGCCTGCCGCGAGTTTAGCAGCAAAGCTAGCGTTATCGCTGGCATCATCCCAAAATGCGTGTTCACCGACATTGCTGAAGGTAAAGTTCACGGTTTGATCATTAATGCTGTAGGCAATTTCAATTGGCCCACCATACGGCGAAGTAAACTCAATGGTTTCACCCGGTTTAATCGGCATCCACGTCGATTGCAAGAATTTCGGACGGCTATAACCATTGGTTTCAAACTCATGCGTTGACCCTGAACGTAACGTATTCACAAACACTTGCGTGGTCGTGGTGCTGTTGTCATTGCGGGTAACACGCACGGTTTTACCGGGTAACGCATACACCCCTGCTGCACGGAAATACTGGCGGCTGGTGGTTTGTACGGTTTTGGTAATCGGCGTAATGTGACTGAAATCGCTACGACTAAAATTCCCCATATTCGCTTGCACGGGGTTAATGCTGCGGTAGTTATACACCGCATAATCCGCCAACAAGGATTTAGCGAATGTGGTTGGATTAGTCGTGAGTTTATCCATCGGGAATTGCACTTCTTGACGATAGGTATCACCCAATAACGCCAATAAGCGATACAAGCGTGAGGTATTCATCTGTTTAAACAGATTGATTTTACGGCTGTCGAGATCATTCATTACGCTACGAATTTTATTCGCACCATTACGGAATTGGCTGGCAAAACCGCTATTGGTAAAGCACGCGCTATCCCACGATTCATTACACACGCTCCAATTGAAGCTGAAATCTTGCGCTTTCACATGCGTTAAAAGCGTTTCAATATCGCCTAAACCCAACGCGCTCCAGATTTTGCTTTGCATATCCGTCACGCTTGTCCAACTAGCCGCATCTTTTGCCCACCAGTTACCACCATAGGGCAAGCTAAAGCCTAACAAATCCCCCAAGGCTAAGGCGGTATCATTTGAACCCCAGCCCGAATTGTGCAGATACAACAGGGGTTTACCCGCTGCTAAGGCATTTTGCCACGCCAACTTAATGGTTGCGGCATCGGCATTTGCCGCACCTTCCGCTCCCGTGACGATTAAGTCAACACCCGCATAACAGGTGGATAAAGTAGCAGAGGTGGAACAATCCACGACTGTCCAAGTCGGGGCTTTCTTCGTCAACCACGCCTTAAAGTTGGTGCGCGTGCCAGACGAGACATACGACAAGGCCACTTTGCGGCTACTGCTTAACACACTGGTATCAATCGGTTCACCCGCTAATAACCACGCCAGTAAACGCTGGAACGGTTGTTCATAGCTCAAATTGGTACTGGCTTGGAAAAAGTCGGTCGGTACAGTCCCGAAAGCGGCATAACGTGCCGTGTCGGTATTCCCCGCAATCGCCAAATTACGCCCCTGATTACCCACTAGAATCGGCGTATTGTTGACCCACGCAAATGCGTCAAGCAATTGCGTATTTTGCCCTTGCGTATAGGCAATCGTATCCGTGCCATACAAGGCACTTAATAGGCTTGAACCTGTTTTGAGTTTGGCAACTTCGGCAATGGTGGCATCCAATAATTCCGCATTGGTAATGTCACTCGCCACGCCCGATTTCAGCACATCTTCCACCGCTGTCGCGCTGGAGGTTTTCACACTCAACGCCAGACTTACGCTGTAAACGCCATCACTGACTTTCACGCTGAAGTTGTAAGTGGTGTTCGCCTGCAAGGCGGCGTTCGTGCTGATATTGCCTTGTCCATCCACGCTAAATGGCACATTCCCAACCAAACTATACGTCAAGGCATCGCCTTGTGGGTCAACCGCCCGCGCCGTAGCGACTTGCGTGCCGACAGGGGTTGTCCATGCGATTAAGTAGCTGGTTTTACTGCTGGTAAAGGCAGGTTGCACCACGCCAGCACTCAAAGCATCTTGATACAACTGTGCAACTGGCAATGTGGTAAAACTCGTTTCACCTTGGCGTTTCCACGCCACACTGACGTGATCGCCGCCGCCACCTTCTTTATGCAAAACTTCCGCAGCGTAGGCTTTACCCGCTTCTAAAGTAATCCAATCACTTTTTGCTGCTGCATCCCAATCTTGGAAATTCGCCCAACTATCAAAATGCGCCACAATCGGAGCACCATCTAACACCGCTGTGTTGGATAGGCGTAATTGCGCGTAATCATCCCCTACAATCGCAAACTGATACTTACCGCTTTGCGTGGGAATAATTACTCCCGTTAAACGTTGCCCGAAATTGCTTTTCCCAGAGTCCGTTACCGTAAAGTCGCTGAGGCTGGCGGTATAATCCGGTGCATCGTTTTGATAATGCGCAGCATTGAGCAAGTCGCTAATGGTCGTACCGCTAATGCCTTCCCAGCGTTGCAAATACACACCAGTACCTTTACCCAAATTCACCGTCACTGGTACAGAAACGCTATTAACCCCATCGCTGACTTTTACCGTGAATTGATAAGTCCGTACCAAGTTATGATTTAATAATCCTGTCAGCGTGATATTACCCTGCGCATCAATCGCAAACGGCACAGCTCCCACTAAACTATAGGTCAGGGGGTTTAATTGATAATCCACCGCTTTAGTTGTACCAATAATAGCACCTTGTGTGGATTTTTCGCTTAAATTAAATGTGTAAGCAGTTTGGTTAAATACCGGAGCAGCTTGTGCTTGCCCGTATACTGCGACTTCTGTCATGTGTAAGCAATTTGTTCCCGTTGCTTTAACAATGACATACGAACCCGCTTTGGGTGTAGTGAAATTAGCGATTTGTGCTGCTGTCGTATCCGTTAAGGTTGCAACTTTATTTGCATCACTTAATGTTCCATTATAAGGAGTGGATGTTACATACACGCTAGCATCTTTAATGCGTGATGTCCAAGTACTACGGCTAGTAATTGATACTTGATTAATGGTGCTGGAATCCGGCAGTTTTACTTGCCACCAGTTATTGGTTGCGTCGCAAGTCGTGTGGTTAAAGGTTGCGGGATTCCCATCAATAGCCAATCGTGCCGCAGATTCATTATCGTAATCTCTGCCCTGTGTCGCCATGCCGAATTGATGTGCCAAATTAATAGGAGGGTCAGCACTTGATACCTCAATACTGAAAGTGGCTAATGGTGTTATACTTCCACGTTCGTCTTTTACTTTAATCGCAATATTGCTGGTTTTACCTAAATGTGCGGCTGTTGGTGTTCCGGTTAATTTACCTGTTTTCGTATTGAATACTGCCCAACTGGGTTTATTGACAATGCTAAACGTTAATGTTTCGCCATCCGCATCGTTAGCAGTAGGTGTGAAATCATAAATACTACCAACTTTAACGCTTGTACTTGGTTTACCTGTAATAATAGGTTTGTGATTAGCCCCCATCGCATAATAACTGAAGTCTTGGAATGCCCAAATACCCGCTACTTTATAGCGCAGTCGAGCATAGACTTTGTGGGCGTTGATGGGTAAGTTTGTTACCGAAGCCTGCATGGTCGTTCCCGATAGCAAAGCACTTTTGTAGTAGTTGTACTGCCCTGGTGCAGAACCGAGGTACAACGTCCAATGGGTAACGACGTTACCTTGGGCAGCCCAAGTGAATATTTGACTGTTGCCTGCGAAAGTGCTGCCCACGACGGGGCTAGTCATGATTGGGGTTGCAGCATTGGCGACTCCGCTTAGCAACCATAACCACAGCAAACACCTGACAAGAAAACGGGGAAATTGTCGCATAGGGTCTCCTCAGCCTCGACCATGACTTAATACAAACGCACGAAACCACGACACACTAACAATGGGAATCGTGTGACACACTGACCATCAAATAATCAGATGATAACTTTTGTTTATTGCAAAAACTAGCTTGATGCCAGCCATATGAAAGGAATGAATCGAGTAGAAAACGTTTGGAAGGCAGAGCCACACCACTATGCAAATTACTGTCGCGCTGACCGCCGTCAATTATCGTCGACGGTCTTGCGCTTATACGAGTATTTGCAACAACGTTACAAAGCCGCCATGACTTGACGGCAGGGAGGTATTAACGACGTGCCGCTGCAAATTCAATGGCACGAATATCCGCTGCTAACTTATCTAACACGCCATTAATGAACTTATGTGCTTCTTCCGCACCGTACTTTTTGGTGAGATTAACGTACTCATTCACCACAACTTTATATGGGGTTTCGATGTGATTGAGTAATTCACACGTTGCTACACGCAATACCGCACGTTCGATGGGGTCGACTTGGGTGAGTTTACGATCCAAAAATGGTGCAATGCGATTGTCCAGTTCATCACCTGATTCAATCGCATAACGCATAAGCTTGTGGAAGAACGCAGCATCCGATTTGCGAAAATCTTGTGCTAACTCGTGTTCTTCTTGGAAATACAGATAAATGTCCTGAAACGTATTACCCGTGATAAACCATTGGTAAACGCCTTGCATTGCCAAACGCCGCGCAACACGACGTTTAGCAATCAATTGTTGGGATTCGGTGAGGGGTTTGCGTCCTGTCATTGTGGTACTTCCTGCTTACTGCTTGAGTTTGCGTAACAATGACACCATTTCAATCGCAGAAATCGCCGCTTCCGCGCCCTTATTGCCTGCTTTTGTTCCTGCACGTTCAACCGCCTGTTCGATGGTATCGGTGGTTAATACCCCAAAAATAATTGGCAGATTGTGATTTAAGCCGACACTGGCCAAACCTTTGGTGGCTTCATTGGCGACGAAATCAAAATGCGGTGTGCTCCCCCGAATCACTGCACCTAATGCAATAATTGCATCGTATTGACGATTGGCAGCCATTGCTTGTGCGGCTAAAGGCAATTCAAAAGCACCTGGGACTCGTACCACCTCGATATCCTCTTCTCTAACGCCGCCGTGCCGCTTGAGTGCATCAATCGCACCGCTTAACAAACTTTCCACAATAAAACTGTTAAAACGTGCAACAACAATCCCGTATTTCGCGGTTTGCGGCGCGAAATCGCCTTCAATGACCTTGAAGTTCATACCAATTCCCAAATGTCAGTGTTAAAGAACGTTCGGCACTTGCCGAAATCTTGTCTATTTAATAAGCATTCTAACGCTTATTCTTGAACGTAATCCACTACTTCCAACCCGAAACCACCAATACCGTGGAAACGTTTGGGTGCGCTCATCACGCGCATCCGTCGGATACCTAAATCGGATAAAATCTGTGCTCCAATGCCGTAAGTTTTCAGTTCCGCTGGCGAAGCCGCTGTCTCAGTCGCTGCTGGTTTGGATTCAAAACCTTTGAGCTGACTGAGTAAATCTTTGTTTTGTGCAGGGTCACGCAAAATCACCACCACGCCTTTGCCTTCTGCATCAATACGGCGCATGGCATTACGCAATGACCAACTCCGCCCTGATTCAATAATCGAAAACGCATCGAATAATTCATGTTCCAAATGCACGCGCACCATTACCGCGTCTTGTGGGTGGATGTCGCCTTTTACCAACGCTAAATGCAGATTACCACGCGCAATTTCTTGGAATGCGACCAACTGAAATTCGCCAAACTCGGTTTGCACAGATTGGGTCAACACGCGCTCGACGGTTTTTTCATTTTGCACGCGGTAACGGATCAAATCCTCAATCGTGCCGATCTTCAAACCGTGCTTTTCGGCAAAGATTTCCAAATCGGGGCGACGTGCCATTGTGCCGTCTTCATTGAGGATTTCAACAATTACGGATGCCGCCTCAAAACCTGCCAAACGTGCCAAATCACAACCCGCTTCGGTATGTCCGGCGCGAGTTAAAACCCCGCCTGGTTGTGCCATCAAGGGGAAAATATGCCCAGGTTGCTCAATGTCTTGCGGACGCGCATTCGGTGCTACCGCCGTTAAAATCGTGTGCGCACGATCATAGGCAGAAATTCCCGTGGTTACGCCTTCCGCTGCTTCAATCGACAGGGTGAAATTGGTGCGGTGATACTCATCAGTCGATGATACCATTAACGGTAAATTCAATTGTTTACAACGCTCACGAGTCAGCGTTAAACACACCAAACCGCGACCTTCTTTCACCATGAAATTCACGTCTTCCGGTCGGGTTAATGAAGCCACCATCAGTAAGTCGCCTTCGTTTTCACGATCTTCGTCGTCTACGATGATGACCATCTTGCCAGCCGCAAGGTCTTGAATGATTTCTTCCGTGGTATTGAATTGCATAAGCGTTCGCCTGCACCAAAGGGGTGATTTAACAAGGGCGCAATCATACGCCAAAACCTCATTTTACGCGATATTGCGCGTAATACCCCAAAACGCATGTGCATATTGAGTACGCTTTCCTATCCCCGTGCTGTCGCGCGGGGGAGAGGATCAGTACATGCCAATGTCAGTAGGAAGACAATGGGAAATTCCGTGCAACAGCTACAGCCGTTCGCCTGGTTTTTTCACATTGTAGTCTTCGTGTGACATAACGCTTGTCAATATCAGCTCGGTATCGGTTTGCTGATATAACAAACGAAAATCGTGGTTAAGCGGCACGGAAATGATATTTCTATCGAAGTTCATGCGTTTACCTTTGAAGGCCGTGTACGGTGTGCCTGCGTTGATGTCGGCAATGATTTGTCGTGCCTTCTCAACCAGCCGCCTGTTGGGTAGGATGCTAAGATCAATGACATCGTTTTTGAACTGCTCTTGCCATGCTTGCTTTTCGGCACGAGCTTCCTGAACTTTGTCATGTTCTCTTTTTTCCTGTTCACAACGGTGACAGTACTGACCTTTACCTTTATGTCCACAAGAGAATGTTTTTATAGCCATAGTATTAGAAAGATAATTATTGATATGGGAAATATATAATTCGCTTGTCCAGCAACCAAGCCTGCGCTCGGCGCATCGGCGTAAGCGTTACAAATTAGTGAAACTGACCGTCTTTTATTATACAGACGCACAGGTTTAACAAAAGTAGGTAACGTTTCAGTTGGTGCAATAAAGTACAGTACGTCTCGGAATAATGTACCATTTTGTGGTTTATGAGCGGCAATTCATCCGGTATTTGTGTAGTTATCAAGTGCATGATCGACAAAGATGAACTCGCCGCACATAGGGCGAAAATCGATGGGCAGATTTTTGACAGACAGTATCAGATCTATAATTTTTGCTGTGTAAATGCGGCTGGTCGGGTGTCTACGTTTAATTGTTTAATTCCAAGCCACGGAACATGCTGCACCGTTTGAATACGTCGAGCGTGGGTGGTACGGCTTTGTGGCGGCAGTATTTGGTAACAAGTTTTGCCAAGCCCTTGATGTCGCGTCCGCTGGCATCTGGGAAGAGGTCAGCGAGCGTGTTTATCAGGTCTTGATCCATCGTTAAACCAAATTGTTCGGTCATTACTTGCCAGATTTTGCGGCGATCGTCGAGATTGGGCTGGTGGTATTTAATCAGTGCAATGCAGCGCGAAATAATCGCTTCGTCAATATCGTCGACGCGGTTGGTGGTGAGGAATAACAAGCCGTTGAAATATTCGAGCACGCGCAAAAACACGCCAACCACGGCATTAGCGGCGATATTGTCGTCGCGGCGTTTGATGTAAACATCGGCTTCGTCAATCAGCATGACCGCACCCCAACGTTGCGCACGGGTGAGGGTATTTTTCAGCGCGGTTTCCATTTCGGCGACGTTCAAGCCCAATTGCCCCGAATGCACGCGGTACAATGGGCGTTTAATGATTTCGGCATACACTTCGGCGGTCAAGGTTTTCCCAACCCCTGGAGGACCTGCACATAATACGGTTGTGCCTCCCGATTTGCCTTCCACAATGTCATCCATTAATACGTCCATTTCGGCGGTCAAAATGTCGATCAGGTCGGTTTGTTCAGGCGGTAAAATCAGTTTGTCTTTGAGTTCGGGTTGGTAGACGTAGGGCAGCATGTCATCGACGTGAACCCATAAGTGCTGATGCAGTTCAAGGTGAAAGGTGAGAACATAACCTTGTACGGGCAAATCGGTAAACATGCCATGTGGAATGTCGCCTTGCAGCGATTCGGTGGCGTTTTCTACCTTGCTGTTGTAGTTATTGCTGCGTCCGGCTTTGCGCAAGTATTTGCCCAAAATATCGCCGGATGCATCCAAGGTCAAAGCGCGTTCTTTGATTATTTCTTCATCATTAACCAAGCGTGCCCAACCACCGCCCGATGATAAAACTACTACATTTTTGCGTGACCAATCGGTATTGCGATGCGTGGCAGTCGGGTCGTCGGCAACAATGCCCGTGCCGCGTGCGGAAAATTGCCGCCCGTAATCGGCACGCCACGCGAAATAGCGTGCGGCGGATTGATCGTAAGCGGCAATGAGTTCTGGTGTTTCTTTGAAAAAGCCTTTGGCTGCCAGCATTTCGGGAATAGTTTGCCCAATAATGTCGCGCTCACGCAGCATGATCGTGGCGGTGGCGATTTTCGCCATGCTATTGGTTTTTAAATCCAGCAGGATACGTCCTGCTTCTTCTTCGCCAGGTGGGGTGTAATCAATGCGTGCGACTAAATACGCCATTGGTTTGCCAGAGGTATTGGCTTTAAACAGCCAGCCTCGTATGCCATCTTTGAGCAAAAACGTAGTGAAATCTGGTACAAGGCGTTCAAGTTCACCCGCTTGGTAACGTTTGCCATCGTCATTGACTACGCGTTGTAAGGTGGCTAATTGTGCGGCAAGCCCCTGCATGTGCGTACCAGCGGCAGCGTACAATTGTTGCAAAAAACCAAGTTGCGTGGTGGAGAGTTGCTGGAAGGGGATTTCGGCTTTATTACCGAATTTGAGTTGCTCTTGTAGGTGATGGAGATCAGGAAATGCGCTGATTAGTTTTTCTACATACCCGTGCTCGATGTGTAACTTCATACCCTACCCATGCATTAATGATCATGAGTAGGGTATTGCAAGGCTTATGCCAGCGGTTCAATCAGTGCTAACTCGCTGATTCTTCGATAAGATGCAGTTTGAGTTTGTCGGCTTTCCTACATTGCAGTCAACAGCCACTCCACCAGCACGCGCCTTGAGTTTCTTGGAATTTCATTGCTGCGTCGTATTTTGGAGCTTCACCACGCGGTTGTAGTAATGACTCCTTGATGCCGAACGTGCCGTATTTGTGATAAGACTGCGGCAGGGTATACAGCATGAATTGTTGACCGCCATTGTCTTTCCAAGCATTTAACAAAGTGGTGTAACGTTCACCCATGCGTGCGTCGCGATTAACCGCTCGGAATAAATTGAGCAAGTTGTCTTTGCGAGTGGTGTCTATGCTGCCGTCAGTCCAGTTAATGGTTAAATGCTGGCCGCCTTCATAGGCTAGTAGGGCTTTGCCAAACGCCTTGGCAACTCCCGCTTGCGCCGCTATTTGCTTTTGCAAGGCGGGTAAACCGTAAGGGTCGTTCGCATTGTCTAAAGCCGCAAAAATTTCATCGACAGAAGTGACCTCCGTCAGTGTTTTAGGGATTTTTGTGGTATCTGCACACTCAGCTTTGGTGGTGCGGCTCCAACAAGCGTGGAAATATGCCCCCATAGCTACGGCATCGATGTAGTTTTTCACATCGCTGTAATTCAACATGTTGCGGGTTAAATCGGTGGATGCTTGGTAAGTGCCCAAAATACGGACTAAGCGACTCGTGCCTCCCATTTCTTCTTCCCACAAGCGGAAAACGTCTGCCGAGCGTTTGGCATAATACAGCGCACCAGCCCAGTATTCTTTGTTGGTGTAGTTATTGCCCAGCCCCGCATCCATGCCTTTCTTTTTCACATACGCATTTGCCCAAAAGGTATCGTTCCACGTTTCATTGGAGTATTCGATATGCGCCTTGAGGTTGGTATTTAAATGATCGCGTACATAATCCGCAAATTGGCGTACATAGTAATCCGTGGCATTGTGAGGAATATTAAACCAAGGATGAGCATTCAACTGATTAGCCAGTTCTACTTGTACTTCAATGGGTGCGCCACGCCCATAACGCTGTAACAATGGAGTATTAGCTGAGCCGCCCCACGTTGCACTGTCCATTGACGCACGGTTGTCCCACTCAAAAGGTTGTAACAGGCAGGTGGTATCACTGGCAGAAACACAGGTGTTTTTCAAGCTAGGGCTGGCTTCCATCAAATTCATCATGCGCACGACACGAAAATCTTTCAGGAACGCAAGATAGTCTGGGTTAAACACAATGGCATTGCGATTTGCTTTGAGTGTTTCTTCAAAGCTTTGGAATTTGCCAGCAGCACAGGCGGAAGCGTCATTCACGCGCACGGACGGAGTGCCCTCACAAATACCGCCTGGCATGACAATCCGAATGTTTTTAATCGGATTCGCAGGATTGTTATAGGTAACGTTTAGGTCAAAGCGTTGGCGTTCTGGGTCGGTTTGATCAAAGGAGAGATTGATCACATCACGACCTGCTGAATGGGAAACGAGTTTGGCATAGTTGCCGTAAGATAACGTCGCATCACCCTCGTAAAGCACGGTGTACTGCCCTGCGGGTAGCACATTCGCATTGGCGTATTTGAGGAATACGGTCCTAATTTGGCAAGATGAAGACGGCGCGGATGTTGGCCAACCATTGCTATCGTAGGTAGTAGATGCGCACGATAATTCTTTGAATGGACGAGCAATACGGAAAATATCCACAAACGGAACGCTTTGGATAACTTCGTTTTGCTCCGCTTGTGGGGCTTCAGTATTCATGCCTAGCGATGGTTGGAAGGAGGTAGTGCCACCACCATTATTGCCACCGCCATTGTCGGTATTGCCACCATTCTTGCCGCCATTATTGTTGTTGTCGGTGTTACCACTGCTGCCGCCACCACCGCATCCACTGAGGATGGCGATTCCAGTGATGATCAAACCTTGTAATAACCATTGGCGGGCGTGTTGTGTGAGCGTCCGGCGAGATTGATTCCCTGTTTGCATAGTGTCGTAATGCCCTTAGTTGCAGGTCATATTTAACAAGGGGTTCATTGTTAAAACAATAAACCCTACCTGAGTTAGCACCTGTTAGAGTATTTATTAGGCGATTTGTTCAGTCTTTAACGAAAAATAAACTTGAGATTAGCATTAACCGTGCGTGTTGGACAGTTTCCTCGGAACATTTCCCATTCGTCACAGCGTTTACCGCTGGGTAACAAACAGTCGGCGCGTTCACCTTCAGGGGTTTGGCGAATCTCGATTTGACCGTGGTTTTGTAGGCAATTCAATGTGGCGGGGCTGGCTTTGCGTGCCGCGACAGGGTCGATAGGCGTTGTGGCGGGTGCAGGCGGTTGGCTGGCGCACCCACTTAGTAATGTGAACAGCAGGGCAATACCTAAACCTGTTGTCGGCTTCATGCATGTCTCCGTTTGGGCAAACTTTACGATAAGCTAGGCATTCTACTGCAACAAAGTCGCTTTTTCCTGTTGAAAAACTAGATACTTAGATTAACGGTATTGAATTAACGGATTCTATCCCCACTAACTCGCGCATTTGATGCACAAAGTAGCATACGGTAACGCGCTCAAACGAGCCGAGCTAATATCGTTCCCACATTTGGCGCAAGTGCCGTATTCGCCTGCATCCAAACGGCGCAAGGCTTGGCGAACCTGTTGCAATTCGTGGCGTGTTTCTTCATTCAAATTACGCAAAACATCCTCATTTTCCCGTTCAGTCGCTTGCTCTTGCGAATCAGGGCTGTGTTCACTGACCAAATCGCGTTCAATACCAGCTAAACGGGTGGCGAGAATGGTTTCCAGTTCTAATAATTGTTGACGCTTTTCTTCGTTCATTTTTCTGTTCTCATTGGTTTGCGAAGATTTATCATAGCCGAATGTGCCGTAAGCGGCATGATGTAACGCAAGGAGTGTGTAAATGGAGAATAGAAAATGCGCAATTATTTGATCATTGGCAGTATTCTGTTGGGTAGTGGTATGCTGAGTGCGTGCGGTAACGAACACGCTTTCAGTTCACCAATCACCACCTGCAAGGCCGTCACACAAGTGCTCGCTGCAAACAAAACCGTGGTTTGGTATGGAGAACGCCAAACTGAGCAAAAAGGCGTGCAATTACAAGTAACCTTGGATTTCGCGCTGCAAGATCAAGCAGCTAACCAAGTATCACAAGCTGTTTGTGTGTACGGTTTGAGCAGTCAAGACATGGATTACCGTAATGCAATGGGGGAATATGCCAATACACCAACCAGTATGTCGATTAACGGGCGTGCAATTCCAAGTAGTGACTTGGTGCAGGCTGTGAATCGTGTCACAGCCGATGTGATTAATGCGGTTAGCCAAGCCGCTGTACAGCGTTTGAATCAGCCGCACGGGCAAAGATAAGACTGGCTTTTAAACCGGGGTGATTGTCTTCTAGTAAGATGGTCGCCCCGTGCAAATCTGCCACGGCTTTGACAAGGCTCAAACCCAAACCATTTCCAGGTGTACTGCGGGCATTGTCTAAACGGGTAAAACGTTTGAAGACTTGTTCACGTTTATCCAGTGGGATGCCCACACCATTATCTGCGATAGTAATAATCAAATGCTGTTCTAACCGCATGGCCATGAGACTGATGTGTCCGGCAGTGGGGCTGTATTTCACCGCATTATCGAGCAAATTGGTAATGGCTTGCGCCAATAATTGCCGATTACCGTGCAAACGCAAGCCGGATTCGGCACGATGAGAAAGTGTCATGCCTTCTTCTTCGGCAACCACCGTGTATAAATCGGCTAATTCCTCGATCAATGCGGTCAGGTCAATGTCTACCCAATCATCACGCTGCACGCCGGACTCCATTTGTGCAATGCTCAATAATGCATTGAAGGTGCGGATCAAATCATCAACGTCTTGAATAGTGTCTTGTACCAGTTGCGGGTAGTCGGTTTTATCTTCGGGCTGGAATTGGCTGGATTCTAAACGGTTGCGCATCCGATTCAGTGGGTTGCGTAAATCATGGGCAAGGTTATCGGTTACATCACGCATCCCCTGCATTAGGTGTTCGATACGTTCTAGCATTGCGTTTAAGACGTGGCTTAAACGGTCAAATTCATCATCCCGTTTGGTCACAGGCATACGTCGCGACAAATTACCACTGACAATTTCATTTGCTGTGCGCCCAATTGCATTAATCCGGTGCAGGACGTTGTAGCCCATGAAGCTGCCGCCGATAATCGCCAGCGTGAAAATAATCACAATCGCTGCTAGCGTAGTGCTCAATAAACGATTCAGCAATGCGTGTTGTTCGTTCATATCACTGCCGACAAGTAATTGATAACCGCCGGGTAACACGGTCAGCAAAATTCGGGCAGGTACATTCGCTTGCCCTTTTTCCAGTGTCACCATATCGCCTAATGGAATGGTGGCGAATGCTTGTGTGCGATCTTCACTGATGATGTTTTGGCGAAAATGCAGTGTTAAATCTTGCTCTTGGCGTTGCACCAACGTATAGATAAAAAAGCGAGTCCCGCCATCACTGCTGCGTTCACGCGCTTGAATGGTTTGTAATAACGCATCCAATGCGCCAACGCGATAGCGACTCAATAACACATTGGTTTCCAATAATAAACGTGCATCCGTTTGTTGTTGGATTTGTGCTTTGGCTGTCCAATAAATAAAGCCCAACGCGCTGGCGGCAACCGTGCTAAATAGCAGGGCGTAAACCAAGGACAAGCGGAAAATCGAAGTGCTGAAGGTGTTACGCAGTTTGCGGATCATGCAACAAATAGCCTGCACCACGAATGGTGTGTAACAGTGGCACGTTGAAATCTTTGTCGATTTTGCTGCGCAAACGACTAATGTGTACGTCGATGACGTTGGTTTGTGGGTCAAAATGATAATCCCAGACCTTTTCCAGCAACATGGTGCGTGTGACTACTTGTCCGGTATGGCGCATTAAGTATTCCAGCAGGTTAAATTCGCGGGGTTGAAGGTTAATTACAACGCCACCGCGTGTGACACGCCGTTTTAACAAGTCCATTTCCAAGTCGCGTACTTTCAACATGGTTTGTTCTTGTACGGGTTGTGAGCGGCGTAAAAGTGCCTGCAATCGTGCCAGTAATTCGCTGAACGCATAGGGTTTGACCAAATAATCATCGCCGCCTGCGCGTAAACCTTCTACACGATTGTCAACTTCGCCTAGTGCGCTGAGAATCAGCACGGGGGTTTGGCTGCCTTGCAGACGCAAGTTCTGGATCACGGATAATCCATCGCGTTTGGGTAACATGCGATCCACAATTAGCGCGTCGTAGTGCCCGTTTAATGCGAGGTGTAAACCGTCCTCGCCATCCGCAGCGTGGTCAACGACATAGCCACTTTCACTCAGGCCTTTCTGAATGAAACTAGCTGTTTGGCGGTCATCTTCAATGATTAATATGTTCATATTCGTAAGCATAAACGACTGTCATGATTTGTGAAGTGACAGATTGTTAATCGGGTTAATCATGAACATTCCGTAACCTTTTGGCAAACCTGCTGTAAGGTTGGCAGGCTCACAATGCCCCACATACATTAAGCATTTAACACAGGAGAAACAAACAATGCGTCACAAAAAACTGGCTCTCACTGCTGGTTTGTTGATGTGTTCGGCAGCCGTTGCTATGAAGACGCTGCCCGTAATGGCGGAAGTGGTAGGTAACACCACCCCCAATGCGGTTGTCACTGCACCTGCTGCAATACCTCCAGCACCTGTTGTTGCGGCGGGGACTTTGCCCGAATTAACCACGCTGATCAAACAAAATAGTGCGGCGGTGGTAAATATCAGTATTGAGGGTAAATCCAGCAATGCCAGCGGTTTGCCCGATGATTTGCAGTTGCCACCAGAGTTAGAACGTTTCTTCCGTGGTTTGCCCGACGCACAACCGGATAACCGCACCGTCAAAGGTATGGGGTCTGGGTTCATCATTTCAGCCGATGGCTATGTGGTCACAAATGCGCATGTGGTGGAAGACGCGACAGCCGTGACGGTGGGATTAAGCGACAAACGTGAATTACCCGCGGAGGTTGTAGGCTTAGATAAGCTGAGCGACATCGCATTGTTGAAAATTAAGGCGGATAACCTGCCAGTGGTGCAATTAGGTGATTCTGACGCGCTGCAAGTGGGGCAATGGGTGGTCGCAATCGGTGCGCCATTTGGCTTGGATCATAGTGCAACACAAGGGATTGTCAGTGCTCTATCGCGCAGTTTACCCGATGGTACTTACGTTCCATTTATTCAAACCGACGTAGCGGTGAACCCAGGTAATTCTGGTGGCCCGTTGTTTGATCTTGGTGGGCGTGTGGTTGGGGTGAACTCGCAAATTTACAGCCGTAGCGGTGGTTACATGGGGATTTCTTTCTCCATTCCCATCAATGTGGCGAAAAATGTTGTTGAGCAATTGAAAACGAAAGGGCAAGTCAGCCGTGGTTGGTTAGGGGTTGAGATTCAAGATATGGATCAAAAACTCGCTAACTCATTTAACCTAAGCCAGCCAAATGGTGCGCTGGTTGCCAGTGTCATGCCGGGCAGTCCTGCGGATAAAGCGGGCGTGCAAGCGGGTGATATTATCATTAATTTTGCGGGTTCGGCTGTAAATTCAGCTTCTGATCTGCCGTTACTGGTGGGCA
>CAZTUZ010000038.1:0-17650 GCA_964617055.1 uncultured Thiothrix sp. | reverse complement strand
CGCGTGGCTATTTGTCACCGACGGCGAACGGCTGGAAGCCATTGCCGTACAACCTAGCATTTAGTTCACCCAACCGCGACAACGAGATGTTCCCTTCAACCTTGCTTTGGGAACAATCTCGGCAATCAGATAAACGCGATTACAACTGCCAAATATCGCGGTTGTATTCCTGCATGGTGCGGTCGGTGGAAAAGAAACCACTCGATGCGGTATTGAGTATGCTCATGCGCGTCCAGCGGTTTTGATTTTGCCACGCTTGCGCGACGTGTTCTTGCGCTGTGACGTAACTACGGAAATCCGCCAGCGTCATCCACGGGTCATGTGGGCTGAGAATGGCGTTCAAGATCATGTCGAAAATCCCCGGTTCACACGGATTAAAGTGCCCACTGCGGATGAGTTCGATCACGCCTTTGAGGTCTTCGTCGTGTTCGACATACTCCCACGGACGGTAATGACCGCGTAATTGGTCAACCTCCTCGGCACGCAAACCAAACAGGAAGAAGTTTTCTTCCCCCACAGCTTCGAGAATTTCAATGTTCGCGCCGTCGTAAGTACCAATGGTCAATGCACCATTCATCATGAATTTCATATTGCCCGTACCGGAGGCTTCTTTACCAGCGGTGGAAATTTGCTCGGATAAATCCGCTGCTGGTGCAATCACTTCCATGCTCGACACGCGGTAATTTGGCAGGAACGCCACTTTCAAACGCCCATCCACATCAGGGTCGGTATTCACCACTTCGGCAACGCTGCTAATCAATTTCAGAATGCGTTTAGCCATCGCATAACCGGGCGCGGCTTTACCACCGATCAACACGCAACGGTCTGCCCAATGTTCCAACTTACCCAGCTTAATGCGTCGATACAAATGAATAACGTGCAGAATATTCAGCAGTTGGCGTTTGTATTCGTGTAGACGTTTGACTTGCACATCAAACAGCGCGTGCGGGTTAAAGTCGACATGGCATTCTTGCTGCACCAATGCAGCCAAACGTTGCTTATTGGCGAATTTCACCTCGCGCCATTGCTGGTGGAATGCGGTGTAGTCACCGCCCGCATAGGGTTTGAGCTGTTCCAATTGCGCTAAATCCGCAATCCATGCTGTGCCGATTTTGCTACTGATTAACTCGGTCATGAGTGGATTCGCATGAGCCACCCAACGCCGTGGCGTTACGCCATTGGTTTTGTTATTGAATTTGTGTGGCCACAGTTCATAGAAGTCGTGGAATAAGCCTTCCACCAACAGTTTGGAATGCAATGCCGCCACACCATTCACCGAGAAGCTACCGACAATGGCTAAGAACGCCATCCGCACCTGCTTTACGCCACCTTCTTCGATAATGGACATGCGACGTTGGCGGTCGGTATCCCCAGGCCACTTCAATGACACTTCGCGCAAGAATCGCGCATTGATTTCGTAGATGATTTCTAACAAGCGTGGTAACAGCTTTTCAAACAGCGGTACAGACCAACGCTCCAACGCTTCTGGTAGCAGGGTGTGATTGGTGTACGCCATGCACTGACTGGTAATCGCCCAAGCCTCATCCCAACCCAGTAACTTTTCATCCATGAGAATGCGCATTAGTTCCGCCACTGCAATGGTCGGGTGCGTGTCATTCATTTGGAACACGTTTTCGGCAGCAAACTGGGTGTAATCCACTTCGCCTTGGCGTTCCCACATGCGCATGGCATCTTTCAAGCTGGCAGAAGCAAGGAAATATTGCTGGCGCAAGCGCAAGGCTTTACCGTTTTCGCTGCTGTCATTCGGGTAGAGTACCATTGAAATGTGTTCGGCGTGGTTCTTCGCCTCTACCGCTTCGGTGTAACTGCCCGCGTTAAATTCGTCGAGGTTAAATTCATCCGTGGCAGTGGCTTTCCACAAGCGCAAAGTGTTCACGCTATTATTTTGATAGCCGGAAATCGGCATATCGAAAGGAATGGCTAATACGTCATCGCAACTAACCCAACGCACTCGCCGATTCCCCGCGTGGTCTAAATACGATTCGGTATAACCGCCGAATTGCACGCGCTGGGTGTATTCGGCGCGTTCCACTTCCCACGGATTGCCATCGCGTAGCCAGTGGTCAGGGTCTTCGACCTGATAGCCGTTCTCCATGTGTTGGCGGAACATGCCGTATTCGTAACGAATCCCATACCCCACCACGGGTAAACGCAAGGTGGCGCAACTGTCCATGAAACACGCCGCTAACCGCCCCAAACCACCATTACCCAAACCCGCGTCGGGTTCTTCATCCACCACTTCTTCTAAGTGGGTACAATAATCCAATAATGCTTGCTTGACGGGAGCTTCGAGGTCCATGTTCAGCAGGTTATTGCTTAACGATCGCCCGATCAAAAATTCCAACGACATGTAATAAGCGCGGCGTTTCCCCGCCTGCATGTATTCGCCCCACGTCTTGCGCCAATCAACCATTAAACGGTCACGCAAGGTGTAGGCTAAGGCTTGATACAAATACACGGGTGGGCAACCTTGAAACCGCCCTAAGTGGTAAGAAAGGTAACGCCGGAAATCCTTGCCAATGGCTTGTGCATCCGCCCCCAATGGGGCTAATGGTACAGCGACATAAGGTCTACGAATCGATTGATGCGACTTCATCCACTTCTCCATTTATTGATTTTCCTACCTAGCGGTACAGCGACAAGTATTTTGCCGCGCTGTGTTGCCAACCAAAATCGTGCTGCATTCCCGTGACTTGCAATTGCTGCCAAACGTGCGGGTCAGCATAACAACGCAAAGCGTGGTACAACGCACCACAGAACGCCTCTTGATTCGGGGTATAGAATACAAAACCATTGGCAGTACCATTAGCGAGATTCGCGTCGTTAGCATTCACCACCGTATCGGCTAATCCCCCCGTGTGGTACACAATCGGCGGCGTACCGTAATTCAGGCTGTACATTTGGTTTAAGCCACACGGTTCAAAACGCGATGGCATCATGAATACATCTGCCCCCGCTTCTAACCAATGCGCTAATTGCTCATCATAACCAATAAACACCAAGACCCGTTCGGGGTAACGTTGCGCTAACTCGCGTAAACGCTGTTCAAACCACGCATTACCTGTACCAATCAACACAAACCGCGCTGGGGTATTAGCAATCAATTCAGGAATCGCCCCAATTACCAAATCCACGCCTTTTTGCTCAACCAAACGGCTAACCATGCCAAATAATGGCGCGGTTAAGGCTTCTGGCAACGGTTGCGTATTCACCGCATCGACTTGCACACCAAAACGCCGTAACAATGCCGCTTTGTTCGCACGTTTACCGTGTACATGCCCCGCAGCAAGGTGTTCCGCGCTGTAATGTTCGACCAGATACGGGTCAGTCACCGGATTCCACACATGGCTATCAATGCCATTCAGAATGCCGTGCAACTTATAACGCCGTGACTGCAACAAACCGTGCAAGCCATAACCAAAAGCAGGTGTGCAAATTTCTTGTGCATACGTCGGGCTAACCGTTGTCACCACATCCGCGTAAACAATGCCCGCTTTGAGCATGGAAAAACCGCCGTAAAATTCTGCACCTTCTGCCGACCACCAACGTGATGGCAATTGCAATGCCATGAAATCCGCGTGCGAAAAATGTCCGCCATACGCCAGATTGTGAATGGTAAACACACGCCGAGGACGTTGGGGTAAACCGTCCAACAACGCCGGAACTAAACCTGTCTGCCAATCGTGAGCGTGTACGACTTCGGGCAACCACCCCAAGCCAAGCACATCGCGTGCCAATTCTGCCGCGACCCGCGCAAACACGGTGAAACGTTCGGCATTATCCGCCCAATCACAACCATTACCCTGCTGATACGGATTCCCCACACGATCAAACAAAGCTGCACAATCCGCAATCCACAGCGGGAAGGGGTATTCAGGATGACGCGCTTCCAATAAACGCACCGTTTGCGTGCGATTTGCGCCTTGCACATCCAGCCAACCGAGAATCCGCACACTGTCGAGCTTGCGTAATAATTCCCGATACCCCGGCAATAACAAGCGCACATCCGCCTGCGCTTCTTGCAAAGCACACGGCAAACTGTAGGCAACATCACCCAACCCACCCGTTTTCACCAACGGATAGGCTTCACTAGCAACAAACAGAACTTTCATCACACCCCTTTGAGGAATAACGCCGCCAGTGGCGGCAGGGTAATTTCGACAGATTGTTCAAAGCCCATCCACGGGCACGCTTGTACGGGAATCCAACCCGCATTCCCGCAGTTACTACCGTCGTAATATTGCGAATCGGTATTCAAAATTTCGCTGTACGCCGTCGCCGCAGGCACACCAATGCGATAACCGTGACGCGGCACAGGCGTAAAATTCAGCACCACAATCACTGTTTCAGCCGGATCATCGCTTTGACGCAGCAAACTCAACACCGACTGATCCGAATCATGGCAATCAATCCATTGGAAACCACGCCCATCAAAATCGTAATAATGCAGGGCGGTTTGTTCCCGATACAGGCGGTTTAAATCGGCAATCAAATGGCGAATGCTGTCATGTGCGGGGAAACTACCCAATGCCCAATCCAGTTCGCGTTTGACATTCCATTCCGCCCATTGCCCAAACTCCCCCCCCATGAACAGCAATTTTTTACCCGGATGCGCGTATTGCCACGCATAAAACAGGCGCAAATTGGCGAACGCTTGCCAATAATCCCCTGGCATTTTGTCCAACATGCTGTGTTTCAGGTGAACCACTTCGTCGTGCGACAACGGCAATACGAAATTTTCCGCATACGCATACATTTGGCTAAATGTCAGTAAGTTATGGTGGTATTTGCGGTGAATCGGGTTTTGTTCAATGTAACGCAGGTTGTCATTCATCCAGCCCATGTTCCATTTCATGCTGAAACCCAAACCGCCGATTTCCACCGGACGCGATACCGCAGGCCACGAAGTGGACTCTTCCGCAATGGTTAAAATACCGGGGAAATAACCATGAACTACCGCATTCATTTCGCGCAAAAACGCAATCGCTTCCAAATTTTCGCGCCCACCGTACTGATTCGGCAACCATTCGCCTTCCTTACGCGAATAGTCCAGATACAGCATGGAAGCCACCGCATCGACGCGCAAACCATCAATATGGAACTCATCAATCCAATACAAAGCATTCGACAGTAAGAAGTTACGCACTTCATTACGCCCAAAATCAAAGATTAATGTCCCCCAATCTTGGTGTTCACCGCGCCGTGGATCAGCGTGCTCATACAACGGTTCACCCATGAAACGCGCTAAGGCGAAATCGTCTTTGGGGAAATGCGCAGGAACCCAATCCAACAACACGCCAATTCCCGCTTGATGGCAGGCATCCACAAAGTAACGCAAATCATCCGGCGAACCATAACGTGCGGTCGGTGCGTAATACCCCGACACTTGATAGCCCCACGATTCGTCCAACGGATGTTCGGCAATCGGCAACAATTCAATGTGGGTGTAATGCAAACCTTGCACATACGGAATCAAACTGTCCGCTAATTCGCGCCAAGTGTAAAAACGCCCATCAGGGTGTTTACGCCACGAACCCGCATGGACTTCGTAAATGCTAATCGCTTGATGTTGCCAATCGAATTGTTCGCGGGCGCGAATCCACGCCGCATCCTGCCATTGGTGAGCATCGCTGCTGGCAATGCAAGACGTGGTTTCAGGGCGCAGGAACATTTGCCGCGCATACGGGTCGGTTTTCAGGTGACGTTGCCCGTGGCGGTTAATGATTTCGTATTTATACGCCGCCCCCGCCTGCAAATCGGGAATAAACAATTCCCACACACCAGAATCGCCCGTACAACGCATGGGATGCGTGTTGCCATTCCAGTGGTTAAAATCGCCAATCACACTCACGCGCTGCGCAGCAGGTGCCCACACCGCAAAACGGCAACCGCTTACGCCTTCCACGCTGATTAAATGCGCCCCCAGAATCTTCCACGCATGATGGTGCTTACCCATCATCAACAAATGCAAGTCAAACTCGCTTAACAAATCCTGCTCGGTTGTCACGCGCTTAACCTCCGCGTCGATGGTGTTGTAATTGTTGATGCAATGTCACTGCCAAAGTATCCGGCACATCCGCCCACGCGAATCGCCACGCCCAGTTACCCGTTACTGTCCCCGGTGTGTTCATGCGTGCGCTGGAATCCAGCCGCAATAAGTCCTGCAAGGGCACAATGGCTAATAAAGCACGGCTGGCGAAAATCGTATCCAACATGGTATCGGTTAATTGCGCCGCATCGCTAATGCCCAAGACGTGCAAAACGTGCTGCTGCATTGCTGTTTCTAGGCTGTTAAACCAACCCAATAACGTATCGTTATCGTGCGTTCCGGTGTAATACACCGTGTTGTCACGCACGTTCTGCGGCTTATGTGGATTGTCTTCAAAATGATCAAAGCCAAACTGCAACACACTCATCCCCGCAAGATCATACTTATCGCGCAATGCCGTCACATCGGGGGTAATGATGCCCAAATCTTCTGCCACTAATGGCAAATTACCCATAGTCGCCTGCACGCAATCGAGCATGGCTTCCCCCGCCACGGGTTGCCAAAAGCCATTGATAGCGGTGGGTTCGCTGGCAGGAATCATCCAACTTGCCGCCAAGCCACGGAAATGGTCAATGCGTACCAAATCGAAGAACGCAAAGTGGTACGCTAAACGCTCACGCCACCACTGGAAATCTTCCGCCTGCATGTATTCCCAATGATAGTGCGGATTGCCCCAACGCTGCCCCGTTTCGGAAAAGTAATCCGGTGGTACACCCGTGACAAATGTCGGGTTGCCCACTTCATCCAACAAGAAACGCTCAGGATGCGCCCACACGTCCGCGCTGTCATAGGCTACGAAAATCGGCATATCGCCAAACAACACCACACCTTTACCCGCCGCGTACTCACGCAACGCCTGCCACTGCTGATAACACTGGAATTGCTCATCCATGATCGCAGCAATTTCCAGTGCATGACTGCCTCGCAAAGCAAACAGCGCGTTTGCATCACGCCGACGGAAAGGTTCAGCCCATTGTGACCATTCCGCACCATGAAACTGCTGCTTTAACAGCATGAATAGCGCGTAATCTTCCACCCAATGTTTTTGCGCGGCGTACCAAGTGTCAAATGATTCCCCCTTCCCCAATACTTCCCCCACCGCTAGGGATGCCGGAAATAAGGCGGGATTCACCGCGAAAGCGGAGGCGCATTGATACGGTGAAGCCCCGACCAATGGCACACCCAACGGCAGCATTTGCCACACCCGCACACCCGCTTGGGCGAGCCAATCGACAAAGCGGTAAGCATCTGCGTCCAATTTTCCTGATGGTAATGAGGTGGGGTGCAACAGCACACCCGCACTACGCCCGACTTCTGAGAGTGTACTCATGCAGCATTCCTACGCATTGTGCCTGCATTTTCGGCATTACCGCCCCCTTGGGAGAGCGTTTGATCCAAATAAGCAGGCGCAGTCACTTGTAATAATTCGTAGAGTTTGCGTAATTGGCGACGGTATAAACGTTCAAAGTCGCGCACGCTATCCGATGGGTTGTAATCGCCAAACCACCAGAACCAATCCGAGCCTTCACACACACCTAACTGACGGCTGGCAAGGCTTTGTTGTTGCGGTGTTAAGGTTTGCGCTGCCATGACCTCATCAAACACGCGCTTGGCATCGACCAAATAATCCCAACCACGATTTTTGTCGGTTGAACCAATCCACGTCGAAAACGAACCGTAAACCCAACTGCCTGCGCATAACTGCGGCAATGCGCGTGTCGAAACGCGCTGACTCACATCTGCAAACGTCGTGGCGCGAATCTGGTCGGAATGATCCAAAGCGGTATACAACGCATCCAAGAAGTACGCGCCATTATTGGGGTAATATTCCCACGCATTTTCGCCATCGAGAATAATGGTAACGACTTGATCCGTGGCTTTGTGGTTTAAAAACGCTGCAATGTTTTCCAAATGCTGCACAAAATCCGCCACCGCATCGCGGGCGTGCCAGTCGCTGTATTTAAAGCCAATCAGGTCGGATAAGCCATCATCACGGAAGAACAAACGCACTTGGCTATCAGGCAAGGTATACGGCATGAACAAGCTACGTTTACTGTGTTCATCATCGCCATCATAACCCGATAAACGGCAGCTATTACGCCAGACCCCTTCGCCAGAAGCCGTCCAACGAATGCCCAATTCATCCAACAATTGCACCGCATCCGCGCTGACACCGCCTTCAGACAACCACACGCCTTGCGGTTTCAAACCGAAATATTGCTCAAATACCGCAATGCCGCGCTCCAAATGCCAGCGTGAACGTGCCATACCATCGGGGTAAGCTGTCGCCTGTGGCGCGGGCGCATCGGGTAAAGCACAACGCATATTATTGAAATCGTTTAACAATGGCACAATCGGGTGCATGTACGGGGTCATGGACAATTCCACCCGCCCATTCGCTGCCAACGCACGGTAGCGCGGAATAATCCCCGCTAAACAATCGCGCATCACCACCAATAAATCACGCCGATCCGCCGCGCTAAACTCACTACCTTGTTCCATTAAACGCTTCACGGTGGGCAAATCGCGTAAGGATTGCCCCATCCATGCCAAGTGATACCACGTTAATAAATCAAGGAAATATTGGTCGCTCAAATAACTCAAGGAACAGCGGAAACGTTTATTCCCAATCCCCACTTCATCCGTTGCGCCAATGATTTTTAACAAGCGTTGGAAAGCAGCATGGGGGTGAATCATGCGCGGCGCATGACACCGCTGGCATTCCGCGATCAATTCCGCCCGTGCGGTTTTATCGGTGGGAATCGGTTCGACTCCCGCCAATAAGTTCAGCAGCCTATCGGGTAAAGCCTGTCCAGACTGCAAAAACGCCGTGAGTTGGCGGGCATAATCGTCCAATTGTTCCAGCAATACAGGGGCGAAATTCACCACGCACCGCACTTTGGGGTGCTGTTCGAGGTGATACGCCATATCGCTGTAATCTTTCAAGCCATGCAAATACACCCAAGGTAGACGGTAAGCCCCGTCCAACCCATCCCGATACCACGGCTGGTGCATGTGCCAGCACAGTACGACATTTAAACGGCCATCCGCCATAGTATATCCTTATCGCCAGTACGCAGTTTTTGTCCCATCATTTCCGCCGTAATCAACACAATACCCTCTTCGGTAACGTGGAAACGTTTGCGGTCGAGTTCCAAATCCTCTCCAATAATCATGCCATCAGGGATTACCGTACCCTTATCAATAATGGCGCGAGTAATACGGCAACCTTTACCGATACTCACTTTTGGTAGGATCACACTGTCTTTAACCACGCTATGCTTCTCAATGGTCGTGGCAAAAAACACCATTGACCGTTTAATCCGCGCTCCTGACAAAATACAGCCCGCAGACACCAGTGAATCAATCGCCTCACCACGACAACCTTCATCATCGAACACAAATTTCGCGGGTGGGTATTGCGGCTGATACGTCCAAACAGGCCAGTCGCGATCATACAAATTCAGTTCCGGCTCAACCGAACACAATTCCATATTGGCGTGCCAGTAGGAATGCACTGTGCCCACATCGCGCCAATAACCGGGTTCACCACGCTCATTACGGAACGGAAATGCCACCGCTTTGGCTTTATGGATGCTAGAAGGAATAATGTCTTTACCAAAATCACGCGACGAATGCGCTTTGCTCGCATCTTCGTACAACACCTGATACAAGAAGTCGCGGGAAAAGATATAAATCCCCATCGAAGCCAGTGCCATACCCGACTTACCAGGGATTTCTTCCGGTTCAGCGGGTTTTTCCACGAATTTGGTAATGCGCATGTCCTCATCAATCGACATGACCCCAAAACCTTTGGCTTCCTCGACGGGGACTTCAATGCAACCCACGGTAAAATCCGCGCCGGATTCAACGTGATGCACCAACATCCGCGAATAATCCATTGTGTAAATGTGGTCGCCCCCCAAGATCAAGACATAATCAGGATCATGGCGTTGCAAAATGTCTAAGTTTTGGAACAGTGCGTCCGCAGTCCCCTGATACCATTCTTTTTTTGCGGTGCGCTGTTGAGCGGGTAAAATTTCCACAAACTCGCCGATTTCAGCCCGCATGAATCCCCACGCCCGTTGCAAATGGCGAATCAAGGAATGCGATTTGTATTGCGTCAACACACCAATGCGGCGAATGCCAGAATTTACACAGTTCGACAGGGCAAAGTCGATAATGCGGTATTTACCACCAAACGGCACGGCAGGTTTGGCACGCCATGAAGTTAAATCCTTCAGGCGCGAACCTTCGCCACCAGCCAACACCAAGGCAAGGGTTTTGCGTGTCAATTCCGTGACCATTTTCGGCTCCGTATAATAGCGATAGAGCTTGGTTTGCTGATGTATATCCAATGTCATTATAAGTTCCTCATCCAGTCGTGTGGTGGTACAGCGCAGTTGCCAAAGCCCCTTGCAAGCCCAGCCGCGTATTGGTAATTAAAAAAATCGGTATTTGTTGTACTAACCCCGCCATGCGGCCTTTATCAAAACAAGCTGTTAAAAACCGTTGCGTCTGCAACCACGGTTGGATACGGGCAGCAATCCCGCCAGCAATGTACAACCCACCACGCGGTTGATACAGCAAAGCAACATTCCCCACCCAGTTAGCATAAAGATCGGCAAATAATTGCATCGCTGCCACCGCCACCGGATCACCCGCCTGTGCCGCTTGATTAACCAAAGCACCGTTATGCTCGCGCAAAACAGCGGGCAGTTCCCCCGTCATGTCTTGCAAACAGAATTGGTAAACCAGATTCACCCCTGCACCAGACAACACCCGTTCCCACGACACATGCGTCCATCGCTGCCGACAGAACTGCAATAAACGTTCCTGTTGCGGATTCGCGGGGGAAAAATCGGTATGCCCACCTTCAGTAGCAAAAGCGTGATACTGCCCCTGATGATCTGCCTGCATCCATGCCAACCCCAACCCTGTTCCCGCCCCCGTAATCACACGCGGCGCATTGGGTAATGGTTCGGTCGCATTTAATGCCACATAATCGGCTGAATGGAGTGTGGCTACACCAGCGGCAGCGGCTTGGAAATCGTTGATCAACAAAACACGGGGTAATATCGTCGGCGTGGCTAATGCTGTTTGCAGGTTCGTGCGGCTCAAAACCCAGTCGAGATTGGTTAAACGAACAGGCTGATCACCATTCACAGGTCCTGGCAATGCCAAACACACATCGGTCGCCTGCACCATTTTGTGCGCTGCTGCACTGGCATCCGCACAGAATTGCTGCATCAAATGTTCGGCACTGTGAAAATCCGCACTGGCATACACTTGCTCGTAATAAATATGTGCACGACTCGCTTCCTTTGCCGCTCCCTCGGCTGCTGAGCATTGCGCCCAAACTAGCCAGCTTTTCGTGCCACCAATATCGCCAGCAATGATTTCCATGATCAAACCTGCAAGTGAAAAAACATGATTAAAATTATTTGCACGCTTCTAAGAGGCCATGTTACCAGCTTGTAACACCATAATCGCTGCCCCAAATCAAAAGACAGCGTAAATGGTCTTAATTTTCACGACCTTGACGATAACGATTAATCAAGCCATTGGTTGAAGCGTCGTGTGCTGTTACCGTATCTGACGCGGCCAACTCTGGCAAAATGCGCTTGGCTAATTGTTTGCCTAATTCCACGCCCCATTGGTCGTAAGAATTTAGATTCCACACAATCCCCTGCACAAAAATTTTGTGTTCATACAAAGCGACCAGTGAACCCAAGTTATACGGTGTCAGCGCATCCAACAAAATGGCATTACTAGGGTGATTCCCTGCAAATACCTTGGGCGCGAAAGGTTCGGTAGCACCGCTGGCTTGAGTTTCCTCCCATGTGCGCCCCACCATTAAGGCTTCGGTTTGCGCGAGGAAGTTTGCCATCAAGATGTCATGATGTTCGTGTAAATCGGTCGGCGGGGTGAGGGAAATAATAAAGTCCGCCGGAATCAGTTTCGTGCCCTGATGCAACAATTGGTAGAAAGCGTGTTGCCCATTAATGCCCGTCGAACCCCAAATAATCGCTCCCGTGGATTCGCTGACAGGGTTGCCATCACGATCAACCGATTTGCCATTACTTTCCATGTCCGCTTGCTGCAAATACATCGGCAAGCTGCGTAAGTAATGGTCGTAAGGCAGCACCACTTGTGATTCTGCGCCAAAATAGTTGTTATACCAAATACCCAACATCGCCAGAATAACGGGCATGTTCGCGTCCAACGGTGCGCTACGGAAGTGATTATCCATTGCGTGTGCGCCAGCCAATAACTGCTCGAAATTCGCCATGCCCACCGCTAAAACAATCGGTAGCCCAATCGCTGACCACAGCGAATAACGCCCACCAACCCAATCCCAAAACGCAAACATATTCGCGGTATCAATGCCAAATGCTGCCACCGCTGACGCATTGGTGGAAACCGCAACGAAATGCTTGGCAATGTGTGCCTCATCTTGCGCGTGTTGCAAAAACCACTGGCGCACATAATGCGCGTTAGTCATGGTCTCTTGGGTGGTAAAGGTTTTAGAAGCGACAATAAACAGCGTGGTTTCGGGGTTAAGGTTTTCCAGCAATTCAACCACATGCGCCCCATCCACATTCGACATGAAATGCAGCTTTAAACGTGGGTGCTGGTAATTTTTTAACGCTTGGCAAACCATTTGCGGCCCCAAATCCGAACCACCAATGCCAATGTTCACCACGTCGGTAATCGCTTTGCCCGTGTAACCCCGCCATGCGCCGCTACGCACTTGCTCGCTAAAAGCGGCTATTTGTGCCAATACTGCATTCACCGCTGGCATGACATCTTCGCCATCCACCATCACAGGCGTGTTGGAACGATTGCGTAATGCAGTGTGTAACACGGCACGCCCTTCGGTGTGATTGATCTTTTCGCCCGTGAACATGCGTTCACGCCACGTTTCCACTTGTGCAACGCGGGCTAAATCCAATAACAGTGCTTTGGTTTCAGTCGTTATACGATTTTTGGAATAATCAAGGAACAAGCCATCGACTTGCAGCGAAAAACGTTGAAAACGGGCTGCATCTTGAGCAAACCAGTCACGCAGGTGAGTATTTTTAATTGTTTGATAATGCGCTTCCAAGGCTGCATGAGCGTTTGGCATGTATCCTCCTAATTCATTCGGCTCATCATTCAATATCTATAATAATTAATGCAAATAATATGCCTGCAAATTACAGTGGGCAAAAATAGAAGCATTGTAACCTGCCATTGTCTAGGAGGATTTTCTGTCAAACAAGCTGAACACGCAATGACCTAGCGCAAGATACGCACCATTATCATGCAATTGAAACGTAACACTGCAACCAACGTGACTAAAACCATGACCTAACAGGTCGAACCCACCTTGCAGGAACTAAGCCGCCCTGTATTGGCAGCAATCGTGATTTGGTAATAAGCAGAACCATCCATGTTCAGCACCAAGTTACCGCTTTTGGAAGCATTACCATTGGGTTTATAACCGATTTTTTGCTCTAATCCCGAAGAACCCACAATCGTCATGCCAGACGTAAGGTTTGGTTTGGTGTCCGCCAATATTGCCTCAGGCGCATCGGACACGCCATCGCCGTTGGTATCACACACATTGGTGGCGGTATCCGGCGTGCTATTAGTGTTGCAATCCACAAACACAATCCAGCCATTTTCGTAGCTGTCGCCGCTATTGGCAGTACAGTCTGAGCCGTCACTACTGCGTACACACAACACGACGTTATAAACACGTTTAACCGCTTCGGCACGAGCATAATTAATGGTGGAAACTAGCTGATTGTTCGCCGCTGTTAGGCGATTACTGGTAAGCATGTCACGAAGAGAAGGAGCAGCAACTGAAGCTAATATAGCGACAACTGTTAAGGTAACAACCAATTCGACCAACGTCAAACCTGCTTGCGTATGCCTGTTCATGATGCTTTCCGTTTAGCGTATTTTTTATGATATTTATTAAGGAAGTAGGCATCCTTGCCCCACTAAAGCGTCCTTTCTCCACTAAGTATAGGTCATGTACAACTGGCGCACATTAAATCCCTGATAACAAGAGGATAAACGGTATAGACAAGCTGACGGATACTCATACTTACTTGCGCCAGAATGCTGGAGTCAGTAATACCAACATGGTAAACAATTCCAACCGCCCCATGAGCATTGCACCAATCAGTAACCATTTAGCCGTATCAGTCAAACCCGCATAGTTACTAGCAACCGCCCCCAATCCCAAACCTTGGTTATTCAATGAGGATGAAACCGCTGAAAAGGCCGTTACTTGATCCGCCCCTGTTGCCATGACTCCCAACATAAAGAACACGAATACCGCAACGTACATGGAAAAGAATCCCCAAATGGATTCCACCACATTTTCGGGCAAGGGCTGACCATTAATTTTAATCACGAAACGCGCACTAGGATGCACCAAACGATTGACCTCACGCCACCCCTGCTTTACCAACAATAGCACGCGAATCACTTTGATACCGCCAGCGGTCGAACCCGCCGATCCCCCCAAAAAGCACGCAAAAAACAAAAAGGCAGGCAAAAATAAGGGCCATTCGGCGTAATTACCAACCGCGAACCCTGTCGTGGTAATGCTCGACACAAAATGGAAAGACGACTGGTATAATGCTTCGCCAAACGTTGGGTAAGTCTGCTGTTGATACAATACCGCACCACCCAGCAAACAAATACCTAATACCACCAAAAAATAAGCACGAAACTCAGAATCTTCACGGTAAGGATTCAGGCTTAAACCATGCCACGCCATGAAATGCAAAGCGGCATTCACGCCCCCCAAAAACATGAAGATAACCGCAATCCAACCGATTGCCGAACCCTGAAAATACCCAATACTGGAATCATGCGTGGAAAAGCCCGCCGTCGACAGGGTACTAAAACTGTGGCATACCGCATCAAATAGCGTCATACCAGCGAGGTAATACGCCAAAGCACACGCCAACGTGAGCGCAAGGTAGACATACCACAATAAGCGAGCGGTTTCGGCAATACGCGGGGTCAGTTTGGAATCTTTAATCGGGCCTGGGGTTTCGGCCTTGTAAAGCTGCATCCCCCCCACACCTAACATAGGCAATACTGCCACCGCCAACACGATAATCCCCATCCCGCCTAACCATTGGATTTCTTGGCGGAAAAATAACAGGGAACGCGGCAAACCATCCAACCCCACGAACACGGTTGAACCTGTGGTGGTAAAACCCGACACTGCTTCAAACATAGCATCGGTGAACGAGGCATTCAGCGCGTCGGACAGCATGAATGGCACGGCACTAGCAGCACTTAGCACAAACCAAAACATCGCCACCACCAAAAAGCCATCACGCGCACGCAATACCGCTTTCGCACGACGTACAGGCAACCATGCCACGATACCCGTTGCGGCAACGATTAAAAACGCTTCCCACAAAGGTGCGGTATCAGGATCACCCATTGCCCACCCCACCACAACCGGGGGCAACATAGCGAGACTGAACACCATCAACAGCATACCCAAAATACGTTGGATGACTTTAAGCTGCATACGGGCTAACCTGAAAAGTTAAGGGTTTAGAAGAAATGGATGCCAACTTGGAAAAGTTTCTCCACGGCGGCGACATAACGTTTATCCGTCAAGAACATGATCACATGATCATCCGCCTCGATACTTAAATTCTCCAACGACATTAACACCTCACCACGACGCACAATACTGCCAATCGTTGTTCCAGGTGGTAATTTGATCTCACTCAAACGTCGCCCAACAACTCGTGACGTTTTCTGATCCCCGTGCGCCACGACTTCGATTGCCTCAGCCGCCCCACGCCGTAGCGCGTGAACGGAAACAATATCACCACGGCGAATGTGCGTAAGCAATGCGCCAATCGTGATTTGCTGCGGGGAAATCGCCAAGTCAATGCTGCTTTCCACCAAATCCACATAGCTCGGGCGATTAATCAGGCACATCACCCGTTTTGCCCCCAAACGCTTGGCTAACATCGAAGATAGAATATTCGCCTCATCATCATTAGTGACAGCGATAAAGACATCGGTGGTATCGATATTTTCTTCCATCAGCAAGGTTTCATCCGCCACATCGCCTTCAAGCACAATGGTTTTATCCAAGCGTTCAGCGAGTTTGGAAGCACGGTCAGTATTTTTCTCGATAATTTTGACCTGATAACGCGACTCCTCCAGCAAACGCGCCAAACGGTTGCCGATATTCCCCCCACCTGCCAACATGATGCGCTTGTAAGGCTTATCGAGTTTACGCAATTCACTGATCACGGAACGGATGTGTTTGGGGCTGGCGATAAAAAACACTTCATCATCGACTTCAATAACCGTTTCATCATTGATTGTGACCGATTTTCCCCGCCGGAAAATAGCCGCCACCTTTGCCTGAATCCCTGGCATGTGTTCACGCATTTCACGCAAATGATGCCCAACTAATGGCCCATCGTGTAACGCCTTCACCCCCACCATTTGCACCTTGCCATTAGCAAAATCCAATACTTGTAGTGCACCAGGGTGGGAAATCAGGCGGAAAATGTGTTCTGTTACCAACTGTTCGGGGCTGATTAAGACATCAATCGGTACGGCTTCGGGACGAAATAGGCTTTTGTGATCCAAATAGTGCGAAGAACGAATCCGCGCAATTTTCATGGGCGTTTTGTACAGCGTGTGCGCTACCTGACACGCTACCATGTTGATTTCATCACTGTTGGTCACAGCAATCAACATATCAGCATCTTCGATCCCCGCCCGTTCGAGTACACGCGGGTAAGAGGCTTGCCCTACTTCCACACGCACATCGAAATTTTCCCGCAAATCACGCAATGCGGCGGAATGGGTGTCAATAATGGTGACATCGTTATCTTCGTGCACGAGCGACTGGGCAACCGAACGACCGACTTGCCCCGCCCCGAGAATCAGAATTTTCATGGCAACGACCTAGCGTCCAAATTTTTTGGGGTCTACGTTTAAGGAGCGCATTTTGCGATACAAATGGGTACGCTCCATTTTGACTTGATCCGCTAATTTACTCACATTGCCATCGGCTTGTTTAAGCTGATAGATCAAATAATCGTGTTCAAACTGCTCACGCGCTTGGCGCAATGGCAAATCAAACAAACTTTCAGGAATCTGCCCCACTTCCTGCACGAATACAGGCACGCGCGTCCCGACGGCTTCTTCCACTTCATCCAAGGAAATTTCGGTTTCAGTGCCCAAAATCAGCAAACGTTGCACCAAGTTGCGCAATTCACGGATATTGCCAGGCCAAGTGTGATTACGCAGGAAATTTTGCGCCGCCAACGAAAAATGGCGATACGGCAAACCATCTTGCACGGTCAGCGCGTCCACATAATGGTGCAGTAATTCGGGCACATCTTCGGGGTGGTCACGCAATGGCGGTAATACCAATGGCACAACATTCAACAGGTAATACAGTTCTTCATTGAATTTTTCGCCCACTACATCATCTTGTAAATCGTGCGTGGAGGACACAATCAAACGAATGTCCAAATCCACCCAATCACGCCCACCATTGCGGGTAAAACGCCGATAGATCGG
>CAZTUZ010000037.1:0-17724 GCA_964617055.1 uncultured Thiothrix sp. | reverse complement strand
GAACTTACCCAGCATATTGTAAAAACCGAAGAACTCGGCAGCTTGGGCAGCAGGAATTAAGCTGGCAAACAACGAACGGCTCAACGCCTGCACGCCACCTTGCACCAACCCAACCGACAATGCCAGTGCATAGAAACCATTGACCGTTTGCATTTGTGATGCACCCAATGTAATCACCACATAACCCGCTAACCCCAGTAAAATACCGCGTTTCGCCCCCCAACGATTACCCAGCCAACCAAATCCTAACGCCGCTGGAAATGCCACAAACTGCGTAATCAATAACGCTTGAATCAAGTTGCTAGAATCAAACCCCAACGCTTTGCCGTAATCGACCGACATGAAAATCACCGTATCCACACCGTCGATATACAACCAATACGCCAACAAAAACAAACCCACTTCACGCAAACGCCGAATGTGCTGAAACGTATCCCACAACTGCCCGAATGCCTGTCGGATTAACGCCAGCAACGGCGGACGCGCCTGCTGTCCAATCCCACGTTCTTTCACCCACAGCAATAGAGGTAAGCTAAACACCACCCACCACACGGCAGTAACACCAAATGCCCAACGTACTGCACTAGCCGCATCCGCCAAACCAAACCATTGCGGTTTCAGTGTCAGCATAACGCACAAAACAAATAATAACCCACCGCCTAAATAGCCTAATGAATAACCGAATGCCGAAGCGCGGTTAAAGTCCGGTGCCTCGGCAACGTCGACCAACAACGAATCATAAAAAATATTCGCCCCCAAATAACCAATCACCGCCAACACAAACGCCGTCATTGCCCATTGCCATTGCCCCACATCAAAACTGGTCAGTAACAATGTCGCACTCGCCCCCAGCAACATGAACGCACCAAGTAAGGTTTTCTTTAAACCGCCCGTATCCGCAATCGTCCCCAACAATGGCGCAAGGCACATGATTAACACACTAGCGATGGAGTTCGCTGTCCCTAAATGCAGGGTAATTTGTTCCGACGGCAAACCTTTTGCCCAAAACTCACGAAAAAAAATCGGGAAAAACGCCACCATAACGGTGGTAACAAAGGCAGAATTTGCCCAGTCATAAAATGCCCACGCCCAAAGTTGGCGATTACGGTAAAAAGCGGGTTGGCTGGACATCAGTTTCCTTCCTATTTGTCATTAAACTGCCATTATCATAAGCCAAAATGCCCGCCGTCTCGCAGCCCATTCATGACAGGAGGATGAAATGTCAGCACCCGATCTTCACACTGCCCCACCACATCCGACCTTTTGGCAAGCGTTCTGGTACTGGCTCAAACTCGGCTTCATGAGTTTCGGCGGTCCAGCGGGACAAATCGCCATGATGCACCAAGAGTTGGTAGAAAAACGCCGCTGGATTGCCGAAGAGCGATTTTTACACGCGCTGAATTACTGCATGGTGCTCCCCGGTCCAGAAGCCCAACAATTAGCGGTGTACATGGGGTGGTTATTGCATCGCACCGCAGGCGGTATTGTCGCGGGGACATTATTCTTCCTGCCTGCATTGTTTATTTTATCGGCATTGACTTACATCTATTTAGCTTTCGGCGATGTTACTGTGGTGAAAGGCATTTTCAATGGCATAAAACCCGCCGTGGTTGCCATTGTGCTATTCGCAGCGTGGCGCATTGGTTCGCGGGCATTAAAACACCCCGTGTTATGGGGCTTTGCCGCTGCCTCATTCGTCGCCATTTTTGCCTTGCACATCCCCTTTCCGCTGATTGTATTGGCAGCGGGTATTGCCGGATTTTTCGGTGGGAAATATTACCCCCACATTTTCCAAAGCGGGGGCGGACACGGCGCAGCAGGCAAAACTTACGGCAAAGCCTTAATTGACCACGACAGCGTACTACCCCACACCGCCTTCCGTTGGTCACGTTTGTGGTGGTTAATCGGCATTTTTAGCAGCATTTGGCTCATCAGCATTGCGCTCTTACCTGCTGGCACATTACGCGACATGGGTTTGTTTTTCAGCAAAGCGGCGATGGTCACGTTTGGCGGCGCGTATGCGGTATTGCCCTACATCTACCAAGGTGGCGTGGAACATTACGGCTGGCTCACCGCCACGCAAATGATGGACGGTTTAGCCCTCGGCGAAACCACTCCAGGTCCATTGGTCATGATCACGGCTTTCATTGGTTATGTCGGCGGCTGGACCAAAGCCCTGTTTGGCGCGGAATCGCTGGCATTAGCCGGATTTGCGGGCGCAAGTGTGGCAACGTTTTATACTTTCTTACCCTCATTCTTTTTTATTCTCGCGGGTGCTCCCTTAATCGAATCCACCCACAATGATTTGAAATTCACCGCACCACTCACAGGCATTACCGCTGCTGTGGTGGGTGTAATTGTCAATCTAGCAGTATTTTTTGGTGCACACGTTTTATTTCCCACGGGTTTACAAGGCGCGTTTGAAGGCTTTTACGCGCTCATGTCCATCGCGGCATTTATCGCGCTGTGGCGATATAAGCTTGATATTTTGTGGGTGTTAGCAGGCAGCGCGTTAATCGGTGTCATTCACACTTTATGGTAAAACAGCCAGCACAATTTCCCCAAAGTGGCCAACGCTTGTTCCACTTGCGCCGTCCACGGTTGCGCACAACTTAAACGAATGCAATGGCGGTATTTCTGTGTGGCGGAAAAAATTTGCCCCGGCGCAATGCTGATCTTTTCTGCCTGCGCACGGTGCATCAGTTGCAAGGTGTCGACAGTTGGCGCAAATTCCACCCACAACACGAATCCACCTTTGGGCTGCGTCACCCGCGTTTCAGCCGGAAAATAACGACTAATCGCTTGCGTAAACAGCTCCACTTGCTGCGCATAACGCCCTTGCACTTGGCGCAAATAACGTTCATAACCACCATGCGCGAGAAAATCCGCCAATGCCAATTGTGGCAAGGTCGGCGCGGCAAGGTTGGTAACGTATTTCAAATATTCAGCACGGCGGAAAAACCGTTCCGGCAACACCAACCAACCAATGCGCAAACCTTGCGCCACGGTTTTGGAAAAGGACGAACAATAAATCACATGACCGTGCGCGGGGTCGGCTTCAAAATTAAGCAAATTGGGCGGACGTTCACCGCTAAAACCCAAATCGCCGTAAATATCGTCTTCAATCAGCAAGAAATCGTGCTGCCGCGCCAATGCCACCAACTGCTGTTTGCGTTCTGGCGGCATTAAACACCCCAACGGATTGCTGAAATTGGGCATTAACACACAAGCTTTCACCTGCCACTGTTCCAACGCCAAAGCCAATGCCGCCACACTAATGCCCTGTTGCGGATCGGTGGGGATTTCCAAGGCTTTCATCCCTAACGCATCAATCACTTGCAGCAAGCCGTAAAAGGTCGGTGATTCAATTGCAATAATGTCACCCGCCCGCGCCACGGTTTGCAATGCCAGCGACAAGGCTTCCTGACAACCGTTGGTAATCAATACTTTAGAAGCCTCCACCGGACTACCACACCAGTGCATGCGTCGCGCAATTTGCTGCTGCAAATCCGGCAAACCGGGGGGAAAAGCGTAAGTCGCGGCGCGTTTGCCATAATGTCGGGCAATTTTGCTCAAACTGCGCTGAAAGGCTCGCATTGGCATGAACGATTCTTCCGGCACAGCCGCGCCCAATTGCACCACACCCGCTTGATTCGCCGCTTGCGCCAATTGCAGCACCAGTTCCTGCCCCGTTACCGGAGTCGGCTTTAATTCCGGCTGTGTCGGCGCAGGCAGCGCAGGTTTTAACCACGGACGCGCACAAACGTAATACCCCGAACGCGGACGCGCCAGAATCAAGCCTTTGTTTTCCAACAAGCGTTGCGCTTGCACAATGGTCGACACGCTCACGTCAAACTGCTGGCTCAAACGCCGCACACCAGGCAAGCGCGAACCCAACGGGTACACGCCGTTGCTAATGTGTGCGGTCATTTTATTGGCAATGTCGTGGTAAAGCGTCATGCTGGCATTATAACGTGCCGGATTCCTGTAACACAGCGGCGAGTATGTCCACCATTTGCGTGATCTCATCCGCCGTGACATTCAACGCAGGCATAAAGCGCAACGTGTGAGTTTGTGGCGCGTTAATTAGCAATCCGTTAGCAAAACAGGCTTGCGTAATCGCGGCAGCGTCGCGTTTACCCGTTTCCAACGCCAGCAATAAGCCTTTGCCACGCACTTCGCCCAAACCAAACTGCGCTGATAACGCGCTTAACGCCGCGTGCAATTGTGCGCCACGTTGCTGTACATTCGGTAAAAAATCAGCCTGTAACACACGCGCTAACACCGCTGTTGCCACCGCTGTCATGAGCGGATTGCCATTATAAGTACCGCCTTGATCGCCAGCAGTGAAAACGCACACATGATTTTTCGCCAGCAATGCAGAAATCGGTACGCCACCACCCAAACCTTTGCCCAGCGTCATGATGTCCGGTTCAATGCCAAACCCTTGATACGCAAACAAACTGCCCGTTCTACCCACGCCCGTTTGCACTTCGTCCACGATCAATAACACGCCCAATTCGTCCGCTAACTGACGCAAACCGTGCAAAAATTCCGCTGTCGCTGGAATCACGCCCGCTTCGCCTTGAATCGGTTCAAGCATAATGGCGACGGTTTCTGCATCCATTGCCGCCCGTGTTGCGGCTAAATCATTGAATGGCACTTTGGTAAAACCGGGGGTTTTCGGTTCAAACAATTCAGCGAAGGCGGGTTTACCACTCGCCGCCATCGTGGTGAGCGTGCGCCCGTGGAAACTGTTGTGGAAGGTAATGATTTTCCACGCGCCATTTTTCTGCACTTTGCCCCATTTCCGCGCTAATTTAATCGCGCCTTCATTGGCTTCCGCACCGCTATTGGCGAAAAAAACCTGATCAAAAACGGAATGTTGCGTCAATAAATCCGCGCATTCCAACATCGGGCGATTGTAAAACGCGGGGCTGGCATTGATTAAACGTGCCGCTTGCGTACACAAAGCATGGGTGATTTCTGGCGCACAATGCCCCAACGTATTCACCGCCCAACCTTGCACAAAGTCCAAATAACGCTTGCCGTGATTATCGAATAACCAACTGCCCTGCCCTTGTTCAAACACCAATTCGGGACGTGGCGTGACTTGCATAATGCTCGTAAATGCGTTTTGCATGGTAAGTTCCTGTGATTTAGGCAAAAAAAAAGCCACAGGGGGTAAGCCTGTGGCTGAGTCAGTCGTCTGCCGCTAAGGGCAAAGATGAAGCTAACGCATTACATCACAACCTCCACACGCACACAGGCAAATGTCCCGCTACAACGTCGCAGGCTCAAAACCAAGTGGGTGTGAGAAAGGTAATGCGTATTCATGGGGGTAGTATAACAAAGCGGAGCGCAATTGCTAACGCACAGTTTTCCCCTAAAACGAGCAGTACAGTTGTGGAGTAATCGAAAACTGTACTGCTTATTTAAACCTAATCTGCATCTGTATGGTTGAATGCGTCGCGCCTAGACTGATGGTTTGAATCACTCGCGGAGAATGCATCATGTTTGAACAAGCGCGTTGTTGGATTGACGGTGAAATCTTACCCGCCGCTGCTGCCAAAGTATCGGTTTTTGACCACGGTTTTTTGTACGGCGATGGCGTGTTTGAAGGCGTGCGCTTTTACAACCGCAAAGCGTTTCGCTTACCGTTGCACCTCAAACGCCTGCAACGTTCGGCACAAGCATTGGGCTTACACATTCCATTGAGTGTGGATGAGTTAAGCCAAGCGGTAACGGATTTGATCGCAGCCTCGCCCTTAACCATAAGTATCTACACAAATTGTCGGAGGGTTTTTTTCAGACCGTCCAATTGTTCAGAGGTGTAGGCATCCATGATTTCCAGCATCGATAACAACGTCCACAGCCCATCCAATAGAGCTGGATAAGTTGGTGGCTGTTTCTTTTTCACTTGTCGCCCACTCAACTTGAGAAGTCATGTCCTCAAGTCCTCGGCATCCTTACCCTTAGCGGCGGCGATAGCCCAGACGGTGACACATGCCATACTGTCGACCAGCAAGCGTTTGGCAATGGCCAAGGCGGATTCTTGTTGCCACGATTCCAATTAGTGAGTGACTTCCGCCAAGTGCTCACGGATGACGGACGGATCGGCGGCGGCTGTTTCATATGTGGCATCACTTCCCGTGCGGCTCACCAAGCGCAAGGCGACGGGTGCCAAGGGCTGACCATCCCTGTCACTCACTAACAAGCTGCTTTGCAGGTCGTAACCCACATCATGCTGATGCGTTATGGCATAAGTGTCGGGTTTGTTAGCGTGTTTATAACTTAAGCGTGACCAATCATGGACACACAGGGCATAAGCGTTACAACGCTGCCGCGACGCTGTTTGCGCGGCTTCCGTCAACGGTTCTTGCAAGGTAGCCAAGGTAATCGATTCATTGGCATAAAAACGCCACGCCGCTTGCGTGCTGGCAAAACTGTCAACCTTATCAGGCAAGGCTTTCAGACCCGCACTCAGCGCAGTTCCTGTTTTCATGTGTTCCAATACCAAGCGTTGGTAACGGGTGGATAGGCGCTTATCAACACCTTGAAGGTTTTTTTTGGATTCATCTCCCCATTATCAAGAAATCGGGGGGATTTGTGTAGATACTTATGCCCTTAACGGAAGGCTATTTGCGCATCATTGTGACACGCGGCGTTGGCGTTTTGGGGATTAATCCCGCCACTTGTCACCGCCCCAGCGTGATTATCCTTGCCGATCAATTGCAGATGGTTAGCGACGCGCAACGGGCGCAAGGTGTGCGAGCGATTATTGCTTCAACGCGGCGTTTGCCAGCGGATCGCTTGGATTCACGCATTAAAAGCCTGAATTATTTAAACGCGATTTTGGCACGCATGGAAGCCAATCACGCGGGGGTGGAAGAAGCGATTTTGCTCAATGACCGTGGCTGCGTGGCGGAAGGTACGGCGGATAATTTATTCATTGTCAGTGATGGCGTATTGCTCACCCCACCCGCTACCGAAGGCGCATTGGCTGGCATTACCCGCCAAACGGTGTTGGAACTCGCCGCCGCCAATGGCATTCCGGCACGCGAGGCGGTATTGACCGCGTATGATCTGTACAATGCTGACGAATGCTTTTTGACCGGAACAGGCGCGAAACTCATTCCCGTGCGGGACATCGACGGGCGTACAATTGCAACTTGCCCCGGCGCGATTTACCAACGCTTATCCGCCGCGTTCAGCGACTTTATCCAACAAGAAACGGCGTAAACCTTACGCTAAACGACGTGATTTAATAAAAAATACGTTACTGCAAACTAATACTCACTGTTTTAATACCCAATCGGGAAAAATCACTCGTGTTATTGGTCACAACACTTAAACCATTCACCAGAGCCGTTGCAGCAATAATGGCATCTGGTTTTTTTGTTTTAAAATGCTGACGTAATTCAATGGTTTTTGCGGCGATTTCATCGGTAATACCCAAAACCTGAGCGTAGCCAATAAATTGCTTGGCTTTTTCATACAAAGCAACATCGGTTGCAAAACGACTCCACCCCAAAAATTCAATTTTTGTGATCACTGAAAGCGTGAAATCCTGTGCTAATAGCGCGTGAATCTGCTCATCTGCAATCAATCCATTGAAATAATAAATGACAATATTGGTATCAATTAAATAACGCATTACAACCAACCTTCATGCAAGGTCATTAAATATGCATCAATTTCTTGCTGAGAGGCATTAGCAGCACCAAAGAATAAACGCGGATTAAACGGTTCTGACACGGGCGTTGTGTTCAACTGGATACCCTCTTCTGACGCGAGTTGTGTCAGCAACCATTGCATCAACTGAAACTTTTCTGCATGAGGTAACGATATAAGAGTCGGCATTAATTCGGCGACAGACATTGTTTAACTCCAGAAATATTAACAACGGTGGCAACCGCTCTATCTTAACAAGATTGCCGTTTCACACAACGGCTTCATGCCAACTGTACTGCTCTTTTTCCAGCAAACTATCACTGTATTGCGCTGATCGCGCCGCCTATACTGACGGGCATTCCATCACATTAGGATACAGCATGTTTGCGGAGAATTTTGACTTAACAGCGTATTGCCAACGCATTGGTTTTACAGCGGAATTACGCGCTGATTTTGCGACAGTGAGCGGTTTAATGCAGCAGCAATTGCGTACCGTGGCGTTTGAAAATTTGGATGTACTCGCAGGAAAAGTGATTTCGCTGCAACCCGAAACGATTGTAACGAAAATCGTCGAACACAAGCGCGGCGGTTATTGCTACGAAGTCAATGGCTTGTTTGCAATGGCATTAAGCGCGTTAGGTATTGCGTATCAATGGGTAGCGGCTCGCCCGATGTTTTACCCCGTAAAACGCCCGCGCACCCACGCGGCATTAATCGTTAGCGTCGATGGCGTGGAATATTTGTGCGATTTGGGCTTTGGTAGTTACGGCATCCGTGCGCCGTTGCGCTTGGACGTTTTGGACACACCCACCGTGCAAGATTACGACACCTACCAACTCACACGAGACGGGCATGATCTGGTATTGCAAGCGTATGTCGACGGCGCATGGTTGAATCAGTACGGCTTTACGCGCTGCCCCGTGGAATGGATTGATTTTGCCCCCGCGAATTGGTTGAACTCGACGCACCCCGATGCCGTTTTCACACAAAAGCCGCTGGTCGTTTTGTTTACTGCCACAGGGCGTAAAGTCCTATTTGGTGACAGCTTCAAAGTGATAGAAAACGCTCAAGTAACACAACAAACACTGGAAAACACACAACAAGCAGACATTCTTGCGCAACATTTCCAGTTAAATCTTCCAACGAGTGGCTAGGCAAAGCCTGTGCAGGAGTTCTACAATGGCAATTTAGCCCCATTCTATTGGGGTCTTCGTGTGCCATGACTCTGTTGGCGAGGAAAACACTTTGAAACTCAATTTACAAAAGCTAGTGGTAGCGAGTTTGTTGATCGTGAGTGCGGTCATTGCGTGCTCAGAAAAAACCTCGAAAACGTCATCACCACAAAATGACTCGCCGAGTAGCACAACACGCAGTAATGAACCCACACCTGCTGCGAGCACTACCGCTTCGTGCGCTGAACAATTTACGCAAGGTACTGCGCCGAAATTGCTCAATGCCAAGCTGGAAACCAAAACCCAGCGTTTGTGCTTTACCGAATTTGCTGTGCTGCATTCCGGCGTGACACGCACACCATTGTGGGCGGCGGAACATTTGACTGCGAAAAAAGTGCAAAAAGACATTGAACGCAAAGATAATTTCCACGCAGAACCTGCTTTACCCGAAGCGGAGCGTTCCGAATTAGCTGATTATTCCAACTCCGGCTACGACCGTGGACACCTCGCACCTGCTGCCGATATGTCGACCAGTCGCGCCATGACGGAAAGCTTCTCGCTCGCCAACATGACCCCGCAAAACCCAACGAACAACCGTGGTTTGTGGTCAGACATTGAAAGCCGTACCCGTGATCTGACCAAACAACGGGGCGAATTGTATGTTGTGTCGGGGGTTATTTTTAGCGGTTCAGCTATCAAGCGGATTAATAATCGTGTTTTTGTGCCAACAAGCTACTTTAAAGCGATTTATGATGCAAAAACGGGGGAAAGCGGCGCGCACCTAGTAGCCAATAACGATAGTAAAGACTATAAAACGGTAAGTATTGCCGAACTGAGTAAAATCGCGGGGATAGACCCATTCCCTAGCCTTAGTGCGACTAGCAAAAGCAAAGTGATGACCTTACCAAAACCGTGAGTAAAGCGACTATGGATTTTTTTAAGAACGAAGCCGAAACCCAAATTATCCACGATTTAAATATCGAAAATCGCATGGATCGTGTCTCACTATTCGGCAGCTTAGACATTACCCGTGACACAGCAGGACTGGCCTTGGCTTTGGAACTCAAAACCTTGTTGGATGGCGTGATTACCGCACTGCAAGCCGAACAAACCGACGGCGCACTGCCCGACAAAATCACTGTCGCCGCCGCCGAAGAAGTCGACAACCCGTTCCTGTGAGTTCTTCCCCACAGGAACTTTCTTCACCTTAATGCAACGGTGTGGTTGGCTGTTTTAAACCCAACGCAGTCACCACATCGCTGTCGGGAATGATTTCACGCGGATTGCTATCACTTGGTGGGATCGCCCAGTTCCAGCGTGAAACACCATCGGTATCGTACCAAATCGCGCCTTTTTTATGAGTAATCGCAAATGAATCACCGTATTCCCACACGGTCCAACCCATGCCATTGTTTTCGGCGGCGGTGCGTACATCGCGTAACCACAAAGCACGCGATAGCGCATCTGTGCCCGCTGCACGCGGTTTGCCCGTAATCAAATCGACATTCATTTTCTTAGCTAACATTGTGCCAAATTCATCCAGCATGACTTTCACCCCCAAGCCATCCGCCCAATCTTTCGCCACTTTGATTTCGGCATTAATGCGTTCCGCTCCCCAGTTTTGGTCAATATAGGCCTGAATTTGTGCTTTCCCCTGCTCGGTCGTAACCACACCAGGAAACAGGTAGATACAAGTATCATCCACACTTGGCACATCCTCTGGATACACCAGCAAATTCGAGCACACTGGACGACCTACCGCCCGCGCTGATGGGTACGGCAAATTCAACAAGCGGCTAATGCTCTTCATGTCCTGCGCCCACGGAACAACTTGCAGCCCCTGATGGGTAATGAACATCGGCCCGTAATAATGCACCACATACACCATGTTCGGGTCATTTGGCGCGATAATCGCTGGATTCAACAACGGAGCTTGCGGTGTGCCCAAACCATCAATCGCTGCCATGTAAGGCGAATGCACCAGTAGGGTATAATCAGAACCAATACGGCTACGAATCGCTTTCACCCAGCGGCTCATTAATTGGTTATACGCACCAACCGTGTTCACGTTAAAACGCGGTTCATTCAATAACTCAAAAGCGATTTGATTCGGCTTCATATTATTGATTTTAATAAAATGTTCCGCCAAATACATCCACAATGCTTGCAGGCGGTTTTGTGTCACAATATCGGTGGCTAAACCTTCCATTAATGCTTTATCGGAATCGCCAAAGTGCATATCCACCACTGTGGTCAAACCGTAACGCTGCGCCGCTGCCATTGAACGTTCCCAAAATCGCCATGTTCGCCCCACATCGGAATTTTGCACCGTCAGCGGATCAATCAAGGCTTTCATTTCCTCATACGTCTGCGGCAAGGTATCCAAGGCAATTCCAAACCGCTTATCAAGGAAAAATTTAATCGGCATCCGCACATGATCCATGCCCATCGAAGCCATCACCTGATAGTCACGGTCATCGGTTGGATTCAGCGTCGTTGTCCAACGATACAAATAAGTTTGGCGATGCATCCCACCCAACGCCACACCTCGCTTCAACGGCGGCGGCGACGCGAACGCACTGGACACTAAAACAGAAGCGAGCACCAAACTGCTCAGCAAAGTTTTCAATCGCATAACAAATCCTTGGTTATTTCTCATCCCTCACACAAGGCGATATGATAAAGAAACAGCCAAACTACTGACTTGAGAACAATCAAAAAAGTTAATGGTTACAGTTTTGCGCCTGCATCATGGCAATGAAGTCGCTCAAACGTTGCCCTGCCATGTCTTCAAAGGTTTGTTCAAGGGTTTCGAGCCAGCGGATACGATCCAGCCGGAAGGTACGAAAATCGTGGCGCAGTTCACACCATCCGGTGAGTGTCCAGACATTGCCCCAGAAGTACAGCCCCAGCGGTTTGACTTCGCGCAGGCTGCATTCGGTGTCGGCACGTTGATAATCCAAACGCAAATAGCGGCGTTTGGCAATGGCATGGCGGCACACATCAAGCGTGGTTTCAATGTCGTGGCGCGTGCCAAAACGCAAGGCGAATAGGCGGCTTTCTTCTAAATGGCGGTGCAATTCGGCGGGGATAACGGCATGAACTTTGTCGAGTACCGATTGTGCGCTGCTGCCCAATTCGCTGCCACCCCACGCTTTTAACATGCGAGCACCAACAACCAAGGCTTCGATTTCCGCTGCGGTAAACATCAGTGGCGGAATATCCAGCGAATAGCGCAGGTGATAACCCACACCCGCTTCGCCTTCCACGGGCACGCCGGAAAGGCCTAAATCCTGAATATCGCGATAAATAGTGCGTTCGGACACTTCCAAACGTTTGGCAAGTTCCCGCGCCGTGACTAAACGCTTATTCCGTAGAATTTGTACTAATTGAAATAAACGGTCAGCACGTCGCATGAATCATCCCCATGTTTTGAGGCGTTTCATGTTACAACATCGCTCCTGACAATGTACTGTCAGGAGTCAGTCTCTTAATTAAATAATGTCAGAATTTCGCTTTGCGTACAGGGCTTACCTAATTTCCAACCTTGTAAACGGTGCGCCCCCCAATCCGTAAATAATTCTTGTTGGCGTTGATTTTCAATGCCTTCCACCACAATGGTCATATTTAGACGTTTAGCTAAATCGATAATGCTACGAATAATTGCTTGGGAATTAGGTTCGTGACACGTTTCAGTATAACGTCGATCAATCTTTAACTCATTCACAGGCAATGTTTGTAAATAACCGAATGAGGCATAACCTGCACCAAAATCGTCAATCGAAATTCGAAAACCCCGTCGTTGTAAAGCTTCCACAGCAGTTAAAACCCGTTGATTATCTTCCATGTGCATGGATTCAGTCACTTCAAAAATCAAATGCTGGGTAATCATCTGAGGGGAATTCTCCAATAACTGGTCAATAACGGGCAATAACTCATTCCCCATTAAATCATGCACGGATAAATTCACCGAAATATCCAATGCAGGGTATTGTGCTAAAAACTCTGGTACAACTGTAAAAACTTGTGTCACTACCCAACGTGACAAATGCGAAATCTGTGCACTTTGCTCTAATAGCGGGATAAATAAGGCTGGTGAAATTTCCCCGTACAAGGGGTGTTTCCAACGTACTAAGGCTTCTAAACCAGAGAGCTGCTGATTGTGTGAATCAAGTTGTGGTTGCCATTCTAAGTAAAATTCTTTTTTTGCAAGGCTTTGTTCAAAGTCCTGTAATAGGGTAATTTTACGCCTCTCATTATAACCCACATCATCATTGTACAATAATAATGTCTGACCACTCTGTAAGCATTGTGCTAATGCTACAGTTGTGTTTTGCATGAGTTGTGTCATGTCTTGGTCATACTTAGCAGCATTTGTGCTGGCAATAATAGGAAGCATGTCCAAACCGTAGCTGTATTGCACACGCATTAGATCAATGGTTTGTGTCAATAAATATTGTAGCCGTGCATGTTCCAAATGATTTAATGGATAAGTGATAAAGCCTAATGTGTTTTTCTCACAATAGAAAACATCAATCTTACAGCATTTGTGTTGAATATTCAGACCAAAACCTTGCTGCTTTAATTGCGTATCCAACCATAAAGCCAACTGCTGTAGGTATTGATCCCGAAAATCACCACCGTGTGCGATTTCCATACGCTCCAACCCTGAAAACCAACAATAGGTGAGCGCATGAGCCTGTTGTCGCTTAATTGCCTCACCCAGTTTGGCTTTCAATGCTAAGATATTGGGTAATTTGTTACGCGGGTCGGCGTATTGCGACAATTCAAATAACACACGCATCTTACGAATTTGATTAAACATAAGAAATGACATAAAAATCATTTCCCCAATGATAATTAATAAAATCAGGTGTTCAGATAACAAAGAATCATCAATAATACCAAAGCGACTCAGTAATAATAGACTGCTAGAAGGTGCAAATAGGATCATCATAATTAATAAATGCTGTCCACGCATATCGTGTTTACGATAGAGCATCACAACATGTATAACCCCTAATAGCACACCAACCAATACACCGCTTGCAAATAACATTAAGGTAATGTGCAAATGCATGAAAGGTGAGGTTGCCATTACTAAAACATTGAAACCAATTAATAATAATGATGTGTAATAGAAAAATGGCTCAGGGGTGTGATCAACCACACTTATTATAAAAAACAAGACTGCAATATAAGCAACACAAAAGCAGAACACTAACAACAATTCTTTATAAAAAGTCGTTTCTATTTGAAATAAGTAATCCATATACCCGTATTGACCTGCTTGGAATACCAGCAAGCTAATAGCATACATGACATGATATAAAAAAACGTTACTTTGTGTTGATAAAAAACCACTAATATTATGCAACGCAATTGCTAATACCGTCACCGCATAAGCAATAAAAAAATACAGCGTTAATTGATCCATTTGTTGAAAAGCTTTTGCATTCCACAATTGCACCTCACCAGTAATGGCATTATTGCCGCGTATTCGCGCCACTATCCGATACGAATACCCTGCCCCCAAATCTAAGCGAAAAATGTTTTTATTGGTGGTTACAAACCCAGCAGGCCATCGCAAAAACGCCCCAACCTGCTGTTGTGTCACAAGCTGACCATTTTGATAAACCCAAATATCAATGAAGTCTATTAAGCGGTGAAACACCAGAATTGCGTCATGATTCCCCTGCCCTGTGGTTACAAATCGCATATCAAGCCACAAGGTTTGTCGCATTAAACCGAATTTTAACTGATCACGCTGCAAAGCCCGCCACTGCGCTGTCGCATCAAGCGACGCAACATCCAAAATAGGAGACTCGGTGAAATGATACTGGCTGGTTAGCAACAAATTCACCCTATCCCACTGATCCAAAGAGACAGTGCCCCCCGACGATGGCATGGCAAGCTGAGCCGTTGCTACTTGCATTCCCCCTACCAAACACCACCATAAGCAAATCAGATACATAAGACGCATCATAGTGCTTACCTTTATTGGTATTATCACTTTAATAAGCTCAAAAACCTTTTTTTTCTAATAGGTTATATCAACACGCTTTGAGGACAGCATAGCAGATTTAGTCGGGCATGGAGGGAATATTTTAGTGAATGGTGCAGTTTAACAGCAGGTGACAACGGTATTCCATTGCCACCCATGCCATAGGCTAATGCCGAATTTATTTATTGCGGTGGTAATGTTGCCAGCATTGCTGGACGGGTTTTATAAAGTGCGTACCACCCATCTAATGCCTGACAATCCGCGCCACGCAAAATTTGTGGCAACCGAAACTCCAAATAACCCACCGCTGCCCCCAAAGCGACATGTGCTAAGGTAATGTCCGCGCCCAATGTCGATAAACGGCTATCCATGTACTTTAAAGTACGAGTAATTTCTGTCGCCCAGCGCAACATGGTGCGTGGTGACCGCTCATTCTCGGGACGGCTGCGCCCTTCCATCACCAAATTATAAGCTGCATCCATTACACCATCGGCAAGAGCTTCCCAACGCAACACCTCCCATTGCTCCCAACCCGTTGCGGGTAACAGGGATTGCGCCGCCAAACTATCTAAATAACGGCAAATCACGGGACTATCGAAAATCGCTTCACCATTATCCAATAATAAGGTTGGAATTTTCCCCAACGGATTCGCACCAAGCAACGCCGGATCAGGGTTCGCCGTGTCAACGATAATCGCCTCAATTTGCGCATCCAAACCACTTTCGATTGCCAACATCCGTACTTTGCGGGCATAAGGGGAAGTGGGTGAGTAAAACAATTTCATCTTAAAGTCCTCTTGCCGAATAGGAAGAAATCCGCGCTAATATACCAGCATCAATGCACAACTGCGTGCTCGACACACTATTTCACAGGAATTTCAACATGGCTTTTGGTTTCTCTCGGTGTTTGACCCCACTTAGCAGCGTTGGTACGCTGGTTCTCTTATTAGCAGGTTGCGCCAGCACGCCCCCCGCCGAACAATTGAACCGCGAAATGGTGGGTGTGAATGGTAAATCATCACTATTCACCGATGGTTATCGTGATGGCTGCCAGAGTGGTTTATCGGCTGGAGGCAATCGTAGCTTTGCCTACGCTAAAGATTTAAACAAATACAACCACCCTGATTACAAAATGGGCTGGGAAGATGGTTTCCGCATTTGCCAATCACGCCAAGTCCAACGTAATAACGAACGCAATAGCGACAGTTTCGGCGCACCTTACCCGTGGTTGCCGCGTACTGGCGTAACCATTGGTGTGCAATTATAAAATGCATTTAAAAACCCACGAACCTAACGGTCAGTGGGTTTCATGCTCAACGGTGGGCTTTTACCGCTTATTGCATGGAATGCAAGCCGATCATATTGCCTTCTGTATCATGAACCAGAGCAATGAAACCGTGTTCACCAATAGACATCTTTTCCTTAAAAACACTGCCACCGAGTGCCGCCGCGCGTCCGGCTTGCTCTGCACAGTCTTCACAACTGAAATACACCAAAGTGCTATTCCCACCAGAAGGCACACCCGGCATTTTCACCAGTGCACCACCCGCATTTTTGGCTTGGCAATCTCCAGGAAATACCTGCATTGTCAGTTCAGGGAACGTCTCTGCTTTTTCTATTGCGGTTAATTCCACCTGAAACACCGCCTCGTAAAACGCTTTAGCTCGCGACATGTCTTGCACATAAATTTCAAACCAGCCGACTGGATTCACTTGCATGATTATTCTCCTTTAATGCTCTGTTATGACTGAGAACCCAGTGTAAAGCGGAGCTGCTGACAGCATTCTGTCAGGAGTATTACCATTACCGCACTATTTCATTAGTGAGCTTTTATTGCTCCTGCCATTAATCTATTCCTCCATAAAATGCACAAATTCACCACCAAATCTGCACAAAACTGCCGTAGAGTTCTTCCATTACACGACGGTTAAAGCTAACGTTAGCGCGGGTTAAAATCACAAAACGTAACAAGGACTCTACACACATGACAGCATCATTCGCTCCCACCAATATTGTGCCATTGGAACACATCCTACCAGATGAGCCTTTATTGATGATGGGGGCAGGCCCGGTACCTATTCCACCTAAAGTCGCAGCCGCCAACTCGATTGTGATTAATCACCTCGGTGAAACCATGAACCGTGTGATTGAACAAGTTAAAGTCATGGCAAGCTATGTGTTTCAAACACAATCTTCCCACGTTATGGGAGTTAGCGGCCCGGGTTCAGCCGCAATGGAAATGGCGATAGCCAACTTACTCGCCCCCGGTTCTCAGGTACTGTGCATTACCAATGGTTATTTCAGCCAACGTTTGGCGGAAATGGCGCGGCGCGTGCGTGCCGAACCTACTATTTTGGAAGTTCCCCCCAACCAAGGCGCGACGGCAGCGATGGTGGAACAGGCTCTACAACGCGGGAACTTTGATGCCATCACCTTGGTGCAAGGCGAAACATCCAACACCGTTTGCAATAAGAACTTAGAACAAATCGCCCAAGTCGCCAAAAAATATGGCTGTTTAGTCATTGTTGATGCGGTTTGTACCTTAAGCACCATGCCGCTGGAAATGGATAACTGGCAAGTTGATGCCATTATCACGGGTGGGCAAAAAGGTCTATCGTCGATCCCTGGCGTATCGTTGCTGGCATTTTCCGAAGAAGCGTGGGCGCGTAAAATCGCACCGCGTAAAGAATTGCCATTCCATTGGTGTTTGGATGCACAGTTGGCTGACAAATTCTGGAATCAAAAATCCTACCACTACACCGCTCCCGTTTCTGGCATCCTCGCTCTGCATGAAGCCTTGCGTTTAGTGTGTGAAGAAACCTTGCCACAACGTTATCACCGCCATCAACGCTGTTCCGAAGCATTGCAAGCGGG
>CAZTUZ010000036.1:0-17980 GCA_964617055.1 uncultured Thiothrix sp. | reverse complement strand
ATACACTGTACGGCATTACTTTTGGCTACCGTTTTTAAGATTTGAATAGTTATCAACGTTTCATTGCACTAGGCATTGCAATCTTCACGGGCATGGTGGCATTCCCCGCCATCATGCTGACGTGGTTTCACGCGCTGTTGTATGGTTTTCACCCCGCATTGCCCGACGAATTGCAACCGCTAAGCCGTTGGCTGTGGGATTATCTCCTTTACAACTCGTCTTTCGACCTACCCAATACCGATCTGCTCACCCTGCGTGAACGCCGCCACATGTTGGATGTCAAACATGCGCTACACGACATAGGCTACGCTTGGTGGTTCAGTATCGGCACATGGTTAGGCTTACTCGCTGCGCAATACCGCTCCATTGCACAACGCCGCTTAGCATTGCGCATGAGCCTCTACGTCGGGGTGGGCATTATTGGCATTGCAGGCATTATGGCAGCTATCGACTTCCATGCCAGTTTTAACCTGTTACACTACTTGTTCTTCACCGATCATAGCTGGGTTTTCCCCGCCGGAAGCTTATTAATCCAACTGTTTCCATTGAACTATTTCCAACAATTTTTCGTCATTTGGAGCGGGCTAGCCTTGAGCACATGGGCAGGATTATGGTGGTTTAACCGCTGATGGCTTAGCAAACCAACTAATCTTACGCACAAACACACTCCGCCATTGCTTTGGCTTTAATCCAAGCCTGAATTTGTTGGGCTGCATCTTGCCATTGTGGGTCGAGCATTATCATGTGCCCCGCGCCTTTAATAATGGTGGTTTGCCCATTCCAATTTAACGCAGTAATTAATAGCAAGGACGAAGGAAATACCTGATCTTCTGACCCACCCATGAATAACACGGGTAATTTTTTCGGTTTTGTACCAAATAATGGTAATGGCGGTAATGCCACCATTTCAGTAACGGCACGAGTCGATTCGGGCTGAATAAAATGAATGGTTTTTAAAATGGTTTCGCGGCTGGTTTTCGGCGAAAAATAGGTTTTTGCCATGACCGCTAAGGTGCGTTCATTTGGCGGTTCGCCATTGGTAGCATTAGCTAATTCCGTAATGAAATTCGGGGTATTGATTAATAAGCGCAAAGCGGACATGCCCGTTCCCGATGGTGGTACAGGCGCAATAAATACCGCAGCGCAGGCGGCATTATGGTGGCTATACAAATAACGTTGCGCAACAACGCACCCCATCGAATGCCCAATAATAATCGGTTTGGTGGGTAAACTGTGTACCGCGAAAATCAAATCATCGACGAAATCATTTAAACTCAGTTCATCTAAATGCTTTTTGCCGCCACTTGCACCATGCCCTGATAAATCCAGCGCGTAACAATCAAAACCTTGCGCTTGGAAAAACGGCAGAAAATGCACCGTCCAATACAACGAATGACTGTAACCGCCATGCACGAACAGCAACGGTGGCAAAGTTTCCCGCGTTACGGTGGCAGGGTAGTGGTGAATCTTAAGGTATCGCGCCCGCATACTGTCGCCCAAAAAACGTCGATACTAACACTTTCAGTAAGGATGCGTATAATCACCTGTTTGATGAGAAGGAGTGACCCTATGAGACCAAGCGAACGCGCCCCTGAACAAATGCGCAGCGTTAAATTTACCCGCCATTACACCTGCCACGCCGAAGGTTCGGTGCTGGTGGAATTTGGCAATACCAAAGTGCTGTGTACCGCAACGGTGGAAGACAAACTACCCGCGTGGTTAAAAGGCAAAGGCAAAGGCTGGGTCACGGCAGAATACGGCATGTTGCCGCGTGCCACAGGTTCACGCACGCAACGTGAAGCCGCCAAAGGCAAACAAGCCGGACGCACGATGGAAATCCAACGCCTGATTGGTCGCGCTTTACGCGCCGTGGTGGATTTAGAAGCCTTGGGCGAATTTCAAATCACACTGGATTGCGATGTGATTCAAGCCGATGGCGGCACGCGCACCGCGTCGATCAGTGGCGCGTATGTTGCGTTGTGCGATGCGATTACCCATTTGCAAAAACACCGCCGCTTGAAAAAGAACCCAATTCACGGGCAAGTCGCCTCCGTTTCCGTCGGCATTTACAACGGCATTCCGGTATTGGATTTGGATTACGCGGAAGATTCCAACGCCGAAACCGACATGAACGTGGTCATGAACGAAGCGGGGCAATTCATTGAATTGCAAGGCACTGCCGAAGGTCACGCCTTCCGCCGCGACGAACTCGACGCGCTCTTGGCATTGGCGGAAAAAGGCATCCGCGACATCATGCAAGCACAACAGGAGGCATTGCGTGGCTAAGGTCGTATTAGCGACGGGTAATGCGGGTAAAGTGCGTGAATTTAACGCACTGCTCGCCGATAGGGGCATGGCATTCGTGCGCCAAAGCGAGTTGGGCGTAAGCGATGCGGAAGAAACGGGCTTGAGTTTCGTCGAAAATGCCCTGCTCAAAGCGCGTCATGCCGCACAACACACCGGATTACCCGCAATGGCAGACGACTCCGGCTTGGTGGTCGATGCCTTAAACGGCGCACCGGGGCTGTATTCAGCGCGGTATGCGGGTCTCCCTAGCAATGACGCAGCAAATAACGCCAAACTGCTACAAGCCTTGCAAGATGTGCCGGAAGCACAACGCACCGCGCGGTTTTTCTGCTGCATCGTTTACTTGCGTCACGCGCTCGACCCCGCCCCGCTCATTGCGCAAGCCGCGTGGGAAGGGCGCATTCTCACCGCTGCGCAAGGCACAAACGGCTTCGGTTACGACCCGCTGTTTTTCGTGCCGACGCATGGCTGCACCTCCGCCGAACTTGATCCTGCCGAAAAGAATCGCATTAGCCATCGCGGACAAGCCCTGCACCAATTGCACGCCTTATTGCAAGGTGACAGCGCGTGAAACTGATTATTCTCGACCGTGATGGCGTAATTAATGAAGACTCCGACGCTTACATTAAATCGGTAGACGAATGGCTACCGATTGCAGGCAGTATTAAAGCCATTGCGCAATTAACCCATGCAGGTTTTACCGTCGCCATTGCCACTAATCAATCTGGCATTGGGCGCGGTTATTACGATATTGCCACGTTAAATGCCATGCACGCCAAAATGCACGCATTATTAAAACCATTCGGCGGTAAAGTCGATTACATTGCTTATTGCCCGCACCTTAGTGAGGATCATTGTGATTGCCGCAAACCCAAAGCGGGGTTATTAACCGAAATCGGCGCGCATTTCAAAGCGGATTTAACTCAAGCAATCGTGGTGGGAGATTCCCTACGCGATTGGCAAGCTGCCCATGCGGTTGGAGCGCAATACGCCCAAGTCCGAACCGGAAAAGGTTTAAAAACCCTTGCTGACCCACGTTTACCCAATAGCATTCCCGTATTTGATGATCTCGCGCATGTTGTGCAAAACCTATTGGCGGAAAAGCAGTAAGGATTAATCGACATGGCTGTGTCTAATACCCTTTTGATGGATGCTGAATTGCTGGCAGATATTGTGTCGGTTTCTAAATCGACACTATTGAAGTGGGAAGCAAATGGCAAAATCACGCCGATTTACACCGACGAGGGTGTGAAGAAATACCAACTGGCACAATTAAGTGATTTCCCAGCGGTAAAAGCCATGTTGGAATCGCAATGGGAACAGGACGCGCAAATCCAACCATTACGCCCGTATACGTCGATTGAATTATTCGCAGGCGCAGGCGGTTTAGCGATTGGTTTGGAACAGGCAGGTTTTCATGCCATTGCATTGAATGAATGGGATAAACACGCTTGCAAAACCTTGCGCCTGAATCGTCCGCACTGGAATGTTTTGGAAGGTGATATTCACCACATCGACTTTACGCCATTTAAAGGAGTGGATTTTTTGTCGGGTGGCTTTCCTTGCCAAGCCTTTTCTTATGCAGGTAATCAGTTAGGGTTTGAAGACACACGCGGTACATTATTTTTTGAATTTGCCCGCGCTATCAAAGAATGCCAACCGCAAGTTTTTCTCGGTGAAAACGTGCGCGGCTTAATGGAACACGATAATGGGCGCACCTTGTCCACCATTAAGCGCGTGATTCATGATTTAGGTTACACTTTAATTGAACCCACCGTTTTAAAAGCCATTTTTTACCGTGTGCCACAAAAACGTGAACGCTTAATGTTAGTCGGGATTCGCAATGATTTAATGCCGTTTGCGGATTTTCGCTGGCCCACACCCTATAAACACATTTGTGTATTGCGCGATGCTTGAAAGGCAGGAGAATTGTATTCCGTGGATGTGCCACCATCCGAAGGGCAACAATACCCAAAACGCAAAGCCGAGATTTTAGGTTTAGTGCCGCAAGGCGGTTATTGGCGCGATTTACCGGATGCGTTGCAACGCGAATACATGCAAGGCAGTTATTTCTTAGGTGGCGGTAAAACCGGAATGGCGCGGCGGTTAGCGTGGCATTTGCCGAGTTTAACCTTGACGTGTAGCCCCGCGCAAAAGCAAACAGAACGTTGCCACCCAGAAGAAAGCCGCCCCTTAACCGTGCGCGAATACGCCCGCATTCAAACCTTTCCCGATGCTTGGCAATTCAGCGGCTCGGTCGGCAGTCAATACAAACAAATCGGCAATGCCGTTCCGGTGAATTTGGCATTAGCAATGGGCAGACGCTTGATCGCATTATTAAACTCGCTGGAAACGGCTAAGCCGCGCAGTACGCCATGATGCAATTGCCAAGCAATGGGGTGGTGTTTGATAATCCCACACACGTTATTGCATCTTTTCTGGAAAAAAATTGATGACTATGTTCAATACTTTATGGCTTGGCTTTCGCGCTAGTGTTTTTTGGCTTGGTTCGGTGATTAGCACCCTCATTGTCGGCGGCATTATGATGACCGTGCTGTGGGCATTACCGGATCGTTGGCGTTACCCCACCGTAACCCTTTGGAATCGCTTTAATTTATGGTGGTTGGAAGTCACTTGCGGCGTGAAATACCGCATATTGGGTTTGGAAAACATCCCGCAAACTGGCGCGTTTGTGGTCATGGCAAACCACCAATCGACGTGGGAAACCTTCGCCCTACCCTGCATTTTCCCGCAGCATTTGAGCTGGGTTTTGAAACAAGAATTGCTGAAGATCCCGTTTTTTGGCTGGGGTTTGCGCCTCCTCAAACCGATTGGCATTGATCGCAGCGCAGGCAGTGCGGCAATGAAGCAAATGGCGCAAGAAGGCAAAGCGTTAATCGAAGCTGGGATTAGCATTGCTATGTTCCCCGAAGGTACACGGGTTGCGGTGGATGAAAAAGTCCCATTCAAAATCGGCGGTGCATTAATGGCAGCCCAAATCGGTGCGACCGTTATCCCTGTGGCACATAATGCAGGTTTAAGCTGGCCGCGCCATGCGTGGATCAAAAAACCTGGCACAATCACCGTCAGTATTGGCGCACCAATTCAGGCAAAGGGTATGAAAACCAGTGCGTTAAACCAACAAGTCGAACAGTGGATCAGCAACGAACGCGCCCAATTACCGCCTTTATGATCCCATTGCCACGCGGCGAGTTACTTAAAAACCACGCCGCGTTGCTCCAAAAAACCTTATTTCTTGGGTAAGGCTTGTAGCTTTTTAAACGCTGCTCGTGCTTGATTCGCTTCTGGGGAATCAGCCAATGGTTCAAGAATGCTGGCCCAATCTTTTAAGTTTAAGTCATCAACCGTATCATCCGCCTGCCAGTCTTTGCGAATACTGTCAAAGGTATCATTCACCACTGCCAAGGTTGGTTTAACGTATTTACCTTTGGGGTAACGCTTTAAATATTCGCCCTGCATCATTAGGGTACGCCCCGAATAACAACCCACAAAACCTTCGCATTCACCACCAATATAAGCATTAGCAGCTTGCCACGCGATTATATCCCCACTCGCATCGTCTTTGTGTTTATCCACTAATTTCCATAATACATCAGGCTGAATGAGGTATTCCGCACTGGGTTCAGAATAAAACACATTATCACCAAGCGTCTTCCGCCATGTTAGATAAGGTGGTTTTTCATGTTCATTGGAATCGGCGCTCCACAGTGCAATTTGCATAGCTCGCCAATAGGCTAATTCCAGTTCCCCTTGAATAGCGGGTGTTTTACTCTCCTTCGCCGCACGTTGTGCAAATTCACCGATTTCCACTGCATCACTAAACGATAACGGCGATTTATTCTCATAATGGTCATATAACGTATCGGACTTACCCAGTTTTTCCAGTGCTAAATCCAACCAAACCTGTTCCGATTGTGCAGGATCAAAATCGCGTACCAATCCACCAAATACCCAACCTTTAACGGGAGCTTCAATTTGATACCAATAATCAGATTGCTTACCAACGTTGGTTTTGTCGCTAGTCCGTTGGGTGGTATGAAGGTCTGTCCCCAAGGGTAATTTACCGACCTCAGCAGCATTGGTATCAGGAGTCGCGCGGACACGCACACCCGTACCAACCGTTAATTTATTCGTGTTTTCCGCAACATAACTAGCGGCCATTGCCGTACTGATGCAACTCAGAGCGGCAACAAACAAAAAAGCGAGCTTACGCGACATTGAAAATCCTCCTGAGTTAATGCGTGATGATATTATCCAATGCTGAAGCTTAACCGTGCCGATTACGCATGTGATCAGCAACGCCAGCAAACGACGACTTCAACTGCATTTTGAGTAGTTCATCGTTAATTTGCTCGTCTAAAGCCATGTTGATACACAACAACCACTGGTCACGCATTTGCGTATCCACCGGAAATGGCATATGCCGCATCCGTAGGCGCGGATGCCCGTATTCTGCTTCGTATAAACCAGGGCCACCCAACCAACCCGATAAGAATTTAAACAACTTATCACGCGAGCCCTGTAAATCTTCGGGGTGAATTTTGCGCAGCTCCCATGCTTCGGGTAATTCATCCATCAAGTCGTAAAAGCGGTTTACTAACTGCCAAACCCCCGTTTCACCACCTACCATCTCATAATGCGTGCGTATCGGTAATTCCATGTGTCCACCTTACTTCAGTAGAAAACGCCGCAAGTCTACGACATTCCACGCTTTGCCTACAGGATATTTCGCAAAGAGAGCTTTACCACTCAACCTGATCAACTCCAATCATAACCATTTTCATCAGCAGCACTGTCGCATAAAGCTTCGAGAGCCGTTAAAAAGGCCTCTTCGTCATCAGGAGTAATCTCAAAGGTCGAAAACTGAATATAAGTACCATATTCGTCTTCATCTTCCTCCCATTCGTATTGATAATAGTCGCTATTGCTCGTGTGTTTTGCACATAATCTTTCGATTTTTGCCACGACCTTTTCACCATGAGTGGTGTAAATATAAAAATCCGTTAAAATGAGCGGTTCGGCTACTGTTTCTTCATCATAACCTTCAACGGTATAATCGTAGTTTTCATCTTCTGCCCATTCTTCACATAATGTGGTTAAATCCTCAAGAAATCCGGCAGGATCATCCAAACTCATGTCAAAATTACTGATTTCACAGTAAGTGATATCGTCTTCTTCGGTTTCCTCATAATCAAAGTAAAATGCCTCATCATTAGCATAAGTTTCACAAAGGCTTTCCAATGCCGTGGCAAACGCTTCGACCTCTTCAGTAGCAACGTAAAAATCAAATAACTGAATTGAGCCTTCTTCAGCAAAATACGAATTATCGTCTGCATTCTCTAAATCTTGACTAAAATCCAGATCATCAACTGCTTTAATAATCCAAGTGTCATGACCATTTAGTTCAGAATGAATAACGTATTTATAAGGAATGTAGCAATAACCATTATCACCCCATGCATGACCCCACGAATTGCGCACAATAAACATTTGGTCTTTATCTAAATAGCCTACACATAACATTGCGTGCCAGCCATGTTCTTCACGCTGCTGCTCGGCTTTTTTAGGCATAGGCACACGCCCACGATTCTCGGTTGCTTCATCAAATGAAGTAAAGGTATTCAAACAAAAGGCGATAGGATAACCGTCAGCGAGTGTCTGGCGATACAAATTCAAATCCGTCTCAACATACTCTGCTTCGGCAATTTTAAAATGGGCAGCATGATCATAAGCATCACTAGAAGGTTCTTCAGTAATGGCATCCTCTTCATTCGGCCAATAATTCTCATGACACGCACCGTATTTTTTCAACCCTTCAATCGCGGATTGCATGGATGTACCGTCATCATTATCCACGTCGTCATCTTCATAACGCGCATTGTAGTAAATGAATAAACGGCTGACATCGCCCGCATCGCCTAGATTGCGTTTGGCAAGATACTCATATGCACCAGCACAAGCATTTGCCACGCAACTATTACCGACCTGTTCTTCCACTGCTGTTAAATACGGACGCAAATCCACTTTCGATGGCAACGACTGAGTAGCAGCACGCCCCACTTTCCGGCGTTTAGCATTGGCAGGCACTGCACCTACACGACAACCACCAATTCGGTTTTGATAAGCTTTCATCAGTGTTGCGCGAGAAACCTCGCCATTGCTTCGGCTACGCTCAGCACGAGTCAGGGCGGGGAGGGATAGCGCGTCGGCGATAGCCGACCCTGTTCTCGCTCCTCTCTTTAGTTAAGCTATCTTCGATTAGAAACTGTACCGCCTTCTTTATGTGCGGCACAAACTACAATAAGCTAATAAACTGGTGAAGTATCAACGTCGACTTGCCAAGAAAAAACTTGGCAGCAAGAATCGGTTGAAAGCTAAACGCAAAGTCGCCCGTGTTCACGCGAAAATCGCCGATTGCCGAGCGGACAATTTACACCAGTTGTCCCGCAGATTGATTAACGAAAACCCGGTGATCTGCGCTGAAAACCTCGCCGTGAAGAACCTGATAATGAATGAGTAATCCCCTTCCTCGGTTACTGAGCTTGTCGAAGTATTAGGGAGGGGAGGAAGTCAATATGCCCTCACTGACGAATTTTGTTGGTGGAATCTTAGCAACTTATTCGTCAATAAGTGTGTTAAATGGTTGTAAATTTCAATACAAATTGAAGAATCAGGATTCTTTCGCGTATTTGAGTGCAGGCCAATATTGGTAATGCCTCGTGCTGTGGATATGAGGCTATCAAGCGGGGCGCAGTTGCGCCCCTGTGTGGAAGTTTAGAGTGGTTCGCTGTCGTTTGGATCAAGTGCTGTTGCTAATACCTTGTCAATGCGCGTGCCGTCCATATCCATGATTTCGAGCCGCCAACCTTCCCAATCACAATGGTCCGCAGTTTGCGGCAAACGCCCAAGCAATAACATCAACATTCCGCTTAGGGTGTGATAACGTCCTTTGTCTTCTTCGGGAACGCTACGCAAGCCCAAACGGTCTTTAAGCTCTGGCACGGGGATTAAACCATCCAGCAACCAACTGCCGTCGTCGCGTTGTACTGCCCACGCATCGTCTTGGTGTTGCGGTTTGAACTCACCCGTGATGGCTTCCATCATGTCATGCAGGGTGACAATGCCTTGAATTTCGCCGTATTCATCGATGACGAACACCATCTGCCCACCAGAATCTTTAAAGTTTTCCAGCAATTCCATGCCTGTTAAAGATTCGGGTACGAACACGGCGGGCTTGAGAGACTGTGTGAGGTTGGGTTGTTCGCCGCGTAAGACTTGGTTTAGTAACGCGCTAGTGCTAACAATACCTAGGACTTCCTCCCAATTGCCGCGCACCACGGGAAAACGTGAATAACGATGCGCTTCGACTTGAGTGAGGTTTTCTTCCAGTGGTTTGTCAACATCGAGGAAAACCACATCACTGCGCGGCACCATGAGGGAGGCAATTTGGCGATCATCCAAACGGAATACATTGCGCACCATTTGGTGCTCTTGCTGTTCGATCACCCCTGCGTCTGAACCTTCGCTTAGGAGCATGTGAATGTCTTCTTCCGTCACACTCGCGCCATTGTCATCTTTTACACCGAGAATACTGAGTAGCAAACGGGTTGAGCCAGATAATAACCACACAAACGGTTTAGTCAAAATGGCTAACCATAACATTGGGCGAGCAACAAAACGCGCAATGGCCTCGGGGCTGATTTGCCCAATGCGTTTGGGAACAAGTTCACCCAATACAATCGAGAAAAACGTAATACTTACCACCACTAAACCTGTTGCTAATGGGCTGGCAAGGCGTTCTTCCACCCCAAATTGTTGTAACATCATGCTAACGGGGGGACTTAAGGCTGCTTCACCAACGATACCATTGAGCACGCCTATCGAGGTAATGCCGATTTGCACCGCTGATAAAAAGCGAGTGGGGTCTTCACCAAGCCGCAATGCCGTTGCTGCCGCGCCGTCACCTTGTTGGGCAAGGTTTTGCAGGCGTGCCTTACGAGCGGCAACCAAGGCGATTTCTGACATGGCAAAAAAGCCGTTTAGTAAAATCAAGCCAAACAATATGGCAATGTCCATGTAACAATCCGTACCATTATGAAAAGAATGGCGGCATTGTACCGTCGATTGCTAACATTTCACCTAATTCAACCTAGATTTTTGCCATAACTATTTGACTTCCTCCCGAAAGGAAGGGGATTCCTCATTCATCGAGAACAGGACGACAACACTGCAATGAAACTGATTACCTGCCAATACCAAAATGCCCGCTTTGTCGGGGTTGTTGAAGGCGAAAACGCGTACTTACCCGCTTTGGATAGCGCGTTCGACCAACCACACTGGCGCGATATGCTGACACTGATCGACAGCGGTACGGATTTAACTGCCGCGCGTGCGCAATTCACCCCTGTCATGCAAGTGGCATTGAGTACAGTGCAATTGCTCGCGCCGATTCCGCGTCCGCGCAAAAACGTGATGTGCATGGGGTTAAATTACTTTGAACACGTCGAAGAAACCGCCAGCCAAGTCGGGCGTACTGGCAAAGCTCCACAATACCCGATCGTGTTTACTAAGTGCCCTAGCAGCGTGATTGGTCACGAAGCCACCATCCCGTTTGACCCTGATAGCTGTTCACAACTGGATTGGGAAGCGGAACTCGGCGTGGTATTGGGCAAAGGCGGCAAAAAAATCAGTCGTGATACTGCGTTATCACACGTTTTTGGTTACACCGTGATCAACGACATTAGTGCGCGGGACATTCAGCTCAACCACAAACAGTATTTCTTGGGCAAAAGCATCGACGGCGGCTGTCCAATGGGGCCTTATTTGGTGACGGCGGATGAAATTCCTGACCCGCAGAACCTCCATCTGGCGTGCCGCGTTAATGGCGTGACCAAACAAGCCTCCAACACGCGCCACATGATTTTTGACATTCCCACCATTATTGAATGCTTATCACGCGGCATGACGCTGGAAGCGGGTGATGTTATCGCCACCGGAACGCCCAGCGGCGTGGGTTTCGTGCGCCAACCGCCGGAATATTTAGTCCCTGGCGATACAGTGGAATGCGAAGTAGAACACATCGGTATTTTGCGCAATAACGTCAAGTGATGCGAGCAATAAAACCTTTGTTACCCTCGCGAAGGCTTCGACACCAAACTAATTACCCGTGACAACATCCACCGCCGCGCCACCGACTTTGAAAGGCACTTTCGCCACTTCAATTGCCGTGCCCGTTGCCACGCCGACCGCTGTTCCGGCAACGGTGCTGGCGACTTGTACCGCACAGCCGGACATACTCGCCAATAGCCAAAGCCCGATAGTTATTGTGATGAAATGCCGCATGATTCGCTCCTGTCTGGTTTTTGCGCGTAGTTTACACACCTGTGCTTCCACTTTCAGCCATAAAAAAAACCCTTCGCTCCGTGCGGAGGGAAGGGTTTATGCAACGGGTGAAAACGCGGTTTACGCTTCTTCTTTCTTAGAAGCGCGTTTGCGGTCGTTTTCCATCAGGAATTTCTTACGAATACGAATATTTTTCGGGGTGATTTCCACCAACTCGTCATCGTCGATAAATTCCATGGCTTGTTCCAGCGTCATGCGAATCGGTGGTACGAGAATCAAGTTTTCATCCGTACCCGCAGCGCGAATGTTGGTTAATTGTTTGGCTTTCAAAGCATTAACCACTAAGTCATTATCGCGGCTGTGAATGCCGATGACTTGACCTTCGTACACTTCTTCACCGTGACCGATGAACATACGACCGCGTTCTTGCAGGTTGAAAATCGCATAAGCCAAAGCTTTACCCGTGGCGTTAGCAATCAATACACCATTGTGACGTTGACCAATCGCACCGGGTTTAACAGGCGCGTAGTTTTCAAACGTGTGGTAAATCAAACCTGTACCGGATGTCATGGTCATGAAGTCGGTTTGGAAACCGATCAAACCGCGTGACGGCATGGTGTATTCCAAACGTACACGCCCCTTACCATCGGGCGACATGTCTTTCAATTCAGCTTTGCGTTCGCCCAACGCTTCCATGACTTTGCCTTGGCTTTGCTCTTCGATGTCAACGGTAACGCTTTCAAACGGTTCCATTTTCACGCCATCAACTTCACGGATGATAACTTCAGGGCGGGAAACGGCGAGTTCGTAACCTTCACGGCGCATGTTTTCGATCAAGATGCCCAAGTGCAATTCACCACGACCAGACACTTTGAATTTCTCAGGGTCATCGGTGTCTTCCACGCGCAAGGCGACGTTATGCAGCAATTCTTGCTTCAAACGCTCGTTCAGACGGCGTGAAGACGTACCAACTTTAACTTCTTTACCCGCAAACGGTGAGGTATTGACTTGGAAAGTCATGGTCACGGTCGGTTCGTCAACGCTTAACGGTGGTAATGCGACAACGTTATCAGGGTCGCAAACGGTGTCGGAAATGTGCAGCTCGTCCATACCGGAGAACGCGATAATGTCACCCGCTTGCGCTTCGTTGACTTCGACGCGATCTAAGCCGTTGAAACCGAGGATTTTCAGCACGCGTCCGTTACGGATTTTACCTTCCGTATCAATCACTTTAACTTGGGTATTGGTTTTGACGCGACCTTGTTTAATACGCCCAATCCCGATAATGCCCAAATAAGAGTTGTAGTCCAATTGGCTGATTTGCAATTGGAATGGCGCATCAACATCAACGTCCGGTGCGGCTACGCTGTCGATAATGGTTTGGAACAGCGGGGTCATGTCGCCGCCGCTCACGGTTTCTTCCAAGCCCGCAAAGCCGTTCAAAGCAGATGCGTATACCACAGGGAAATCCAATTGTTCGTCGGTTGCACCGAGGTTGTCGAACAATTCAAATACTTGGTCCATTACGCGGTGTGGGTTTGCACCGGGACGGTCAATTTTGTTAATGACCAAAATCGGTTTCAAACCGTGGGCGAAGGCTTTTTGGGTAACGAAACGAGTTTGTGGCATCGGGCCGTCAACCGCATCAACCAACAGTAATACCGAGTCTACCATTGAGAGTACCCGTTCGACTTCACCGCCGAAGTCCGCATGTCCGGGGGTGTCGACGATGTTAATGCGGTATTCGATACCGTCGGCGGGATTCGTCCAACGCAGCGCAGTATTTTTCGCCAAAATGGTAATGCCGCGCTCTTTCTCCAGCGCGTTGGAGTCCATCATGCGCTCGGAAACTTCAGCGCGTTCGCCCAAAGTACCGGATTGTTGCAATAATTTGTCAACTAAGGTGGTTTTACCGTGGTCAACGTGGGCAATAATGGCGATATTTCGCAGATTCTGGATCACAGGAAGAGTACTCAATGAATTCGTGAAGGCGCGATTATACTCGGAAGAGGTTAATTTTCTAATGTCTTTGCATCACATCATGGTTTTGTCAGTGGCAGTTTCAGTAACATAGACGCGGTATGGTACTATTTATAGTGGAAAATCCCTTACTTAGCTGGGCATTGAGTTATGACTTATCAGGCAAATACCGCATTTGTGGCCACCGAAGAAATGAATGCGGTGAATGACAGTTCGGCATTTATTCGTCGTTTAAAGCCCGATGTCGGCATTGCAGAACCTGTCTATCGGCAGTTACAACGGCAAATTATCCAAATGATTCAAATGGGTGATTTGACAGTGGGGGATAGCCTGCCCTCAGAACGGGCGTTGGCAGAAGCATTAAATTTAAGCCGTACCACCATTCGCCGCTGTTACGATGAATTGCGCGAGCAAGATTACATCAGTACCCACGGACGCGCGGGGGTGATGGTTAAATCCCCACCACGCATTAATCCCGAACTGGGACGGTTAAAAGGTTTTACCGAAGAAATGCGTGAAATGGGGGTCGAGCCTTCCACGCAACTGTTAGAACGCAGCATCGTCACCGACCGCACGATTGCCTCGATTTTCGGGCGACCTTCCACCGCACGTTTTTTGAAACTGGTACGCTTGCGTTTGGGTGATGGAATGCCAATGACCCGCGAAGTCGCGTGGTATGATCTCACGCTCGCGCCTGCCCTAGCCGACTGGAACATTGAAGGCTCGGCTTACCACTATTTGCAACAGCAATGCGGTGTAACACTGACCGATGGTGAACAAACCATCGAAGCCGCCATGAGTAATCCCGATGAAATGGCAGCGTTTGGTTTTGGTGAACCTAGCCCCTGCTTGTTATTAAAGCGTAAAACCTACACCAACAGCGGGCAAATGGTGGAATACGTCGAAGGCACGTTTCGTGGCGATGCTTATACCTACCGAATCACCTTAAAAATACCTTCTTAATCCGCTAGTTGGTTTATCGACAAAAAAGCTTGCAGTTGTGGTAACGTAGGCAGAATCGGCAAGACTCCCTGTTGTGCTGCAACCATTGCGCCGCACGCATTGGCGATGGGTAAGGCTTGCGTTAGGGTGTAGCCTTGCATCCATGCCCATGCCAAACCTGCGGTGAAAGCATCACCCGCGCCCGTTGGGTCTTGAGCGGTAATGGTATAAGCGTGGCAATGGTGTATGTTTTGCACTTCCCATGCGACACAACCACGTTCTGCCAACGTAATCACCAACCAACGTCCCTGCCAATAAGGGTGCTTATTGAGCATTCCTAAACGTGCAAACCAATCCGCAATCGTGTGTTCCAGCGCATCAGTACAGTTAAAAAATTGCATGGCTTCGGGTTCATTCATCACCACGATGTCGCTTAATTGCCAAAGTTCAGGGGAAATCACGCGCCACGGCGATGGCATTAATAAGGTGCAAGCTTTTGCTTGATGTGCCAGCACAAACGCTTCGGTAATCACCGCATCAGGAATTTCCAACTGTGCACAGACCAATGACGCAGCCATAATGGCAGGTTGAGCAGTTTGAACGTGTTGTGTGGTTAAGTGGGAATTTGCCCCCGAATAAACCGCTATCACATTCTCCCCAGTTGCGGATACCAATCCCACACCAAAACCAGACAAGACAGGCAGGGTAATGACCCCTTCACTATTCATGTTTTCGTGGTGCAGGTAATCGCATAAGGCTTGCCCTGCGGGGTCATTCCTCACCGCGATCAGGGTTTGTGTTGGCAAGCCTAGCCGATGCATAGCTACCGCAAGGTTTAAACCTTTCCCGCCGTGTTCTATCCAAAGCCGTTCGGCTGTGACAGACGTTCCTACTGATGGTAATTGGGGCATGAATAAACTATGGGCTTGTACATAACTGCCTAACACAAAAACGTTCATGTTGATTTTTCCTCGCACTCCACCTTTGCTGCATTGTAGGCAAAACCCAAGGGATCGGGGGTGATTTTTCACATTTGTCCAAGAAAAATAGTTAGTTAAAAAACCGGATAAATGGCATTTATTTGGTGTTGTATTGGTGAGATGGATTGTCTTTTCTTTTTGATTGAAAATAAATCAGGTGGCGAATTGGAAGTGATGTAACTCGAAGCAAGTTACCAAATGCTTGTTTTTGTTGTTTGCCAAATTTCCTTATTGGTACTATATTGGTATTTCGAGAAAGGTCATAAATGAGGAGTGAGCTATGAACCCCCTGAACATTCTTGGTACAGCATTGGCATTGACACTCATGAGTCTGACACCACCCACGAGTGCTGAGCCTGTTCCCGTCGGCACGTTTTATTTAAAGGCTCAACACAGCGGTAAATGCGTACACCAACACGGCGGAACATTTGAAGAAGGTGGCAAAGTAACCCAATGGGAATGCATCGACCAACCCAATGTGCGTATTGAAAAACTGCCCGTCGGTGGCCCTTACTTCATGCTTCGCTTCCAACACAGCGGTAAATGTTTGACGGTCAAGGGTGAAGGACGCAGCAATGGCACACCTATTATTCAACAAACCTGCCATTACGACGGCCCAATTGGGCAAACCTGGGAACAAGTGGCAGGCGAAGGTAAATACATAAAACTGCAATCCCAAACGGGGCTTTGCTTACACCAACATGGTCAAACCACAAGCAATGGTGACCCGATCACGGGTTGGGAATGTGTGGATCAGCCTAATGTGCGTTGGGAACTCATCCCACAAGGTGCATTATAACGCCGCAAGGCTACCAACATGGGATTTACGATATTTCGTGGATTGCTCAATGCACTGACATTGTGGTTTGTCATGAGCCATTATCGATCCTTTCGGTGACAAACCACCCGAACCGCAAGATAGCTAATATAGATAGGAGGTCGTGAGAAGAGGGTCGGTAGTAGCCGACACGCTATCCCTCCCCGTCCTGAAGACGCGGTTTCTCACGCAAAACGGATGAAGCCACATCATTTACTGTTCTTTGTATGCACCTGTGTACTACTAATTGCCTGTGGTGAAAAGCAAACCACTGATACTCCCACACTCACAAACAACACCAGCAGCCAAGGCAGTCCGGCTCTTTGCAGTCTGGTGAGTGCCGCTGATATTCAAACCGCCTTTGGTCAAACAGTTACAGCCACCACGAACACCACAGACATTTGTGATTATAGCAATTCACGCTTTTCCATACGCCTGATATTGGTTGACTACCCGAATGTCGAAGCTGCCAAGCAGGGTTTTCAGACCCTATTTGCAGGAAAAATCAGCATCGCCAACCTTGGGGATGAAGCCAATAGTTTTCGCCGTGGACGTGAAATTGACAAAGTATCCTTACGTCAAGGTCAACGCGTTTTGAGTATCAGTAAAACAGGCGGGGAATATACCGAAGATGGATTACAAAAACTGGAAGCATTACTCCGCCAAGCTCATCGCCAATTGAACTGATTCACTAAGGAACTTCCCAACATGAACTCACGACTTCACTATGATTGGTGCTTGACTTCCTCCCCTCCCTAATACTTCGACAAGCTCAGTAACCGAGGAAGGGGATTCCTCATTCATCGAGAACAGGACGACAACACCGCAATGCACTCGCCACTGACATTCTCTCCAAAGGCTAACACCGCCAGTCCAGCGGCTAAAATGTTGATCGCTGCGTTCACATCGCGGTCGTGGGCTGTCTTGCATTCAGGGCACTCCCATTCACGAATATTCAGCGGCATGGATTCGGATACAAACCCGCAACCAGAACAGCGTTTAGAACTGGGGAAGAAACGGTCTATTTCGACATACGTTCTTCCAGTCCAGTTTGCCTTGTATTCAAGCTGGCGGGTCAATTCTCCCCAGCTTGCATCAGCAATGTGTTTGGCGAGTGTTGGGTTCTTAATCAGATTCTTCACGGTGAGGTTTTCAGCGCAGATTACTTGGTTTTCGTTAATCAATCTGCGGGACAGCTTGTGCAAGTTGTCCATCCGGCAATCGGTAATTTTCGCGTGAATACGGGCGACTTTGCGTTTAGCTTTCAACCGATTCTTACTGCCGAGTTTTTTCTTGGCAAGACGACGTTGGTACTTTGCCAATTTAGCCGCGTATTTCTCGGTATGCGGGGATTGCCGGATTTGAATCCGTCGGACGTGACGAACAAATCCTTGATACCCACGTCAATGCCGACCTTTTTATCAGTAACGGGCAACAACGTCGGCTCAAATTCACACAGGCAAGACACGAAGTAGCGACCTGCCTGATCTTTGGCAACGGTAACGGTGGTGGGGTCAGACGGCAGCGACTGACTCCAACGAATATCCAACGGCTTATCGCACTTTGCCAACTTCAATAAGATCGGAAGAGC